>JAQTVK010000103.1 GCA_028706795.1 Candidatus Omnitrophota bacterium
TACCGGGACCCTCGCGCCTGAAATCGATCTTCAGGAACGATCTCTTTATAACGGCAAATCCTTCGGGATCCCCGAACGGCGCATTCGGATTATAGCTTCCCAGCTCCTTCTCCTGTGTTTCTTTATCCGCTCCGGCCAGGTCATAGACATATGGGTTGGAGTTGTTCGGCGCGCCGCCGCCGCCGTTCCATTCGCTTGCGTCCACATCTATCTTGCGCGCGACATCAAAATCCTGCTGGCCTACGGCGAGGATGACCTTCCACACTTGCCCCTCCGGACTGCCGCCTATCAACTCCAGCGGTATACTGGCCTCAACATGATTCCAATTGACGCCTTCCACCTTAAAACCGGGCGTATCCTCCTTTTCGTTGTCTTTACGGGCAATAAGCTTTCCTTCGGCATCCCATATCCGGCCCTTGTAAGCGGATGATGAGATGGCGATCACATATTGGCAGGCCAGCTCGGGCGCGACCTTCAGGTTGGCGGAAACGCCTTTGTCAAAATTCGGCCCGTTCTCGTCGCCCTGCGCCAGGACGGTCATGCCGCCAGCCGTCCCCTCTTTATGTATCCCTATTATCCTTAAGGGAGGCCAGAAATCACCGGGCCGGTCGCATTTTATCAGCAGGTACAGGTTCTTGTAGTCGTAGGTAAGCCTAAACTCCCTTATGTCGCATCCACCCTTCAGGGCTTTCTCCAGAGGATAGACATAACGGCCGTTGCCGGTATCGTCGCCCGCGGCGTCTTTCCATATATATTCCCCGCCGTTTATGGTCCAAGAGTCGGGCTCTGACGGCGCTACCCCGATCCAGTCATTGGTCGCACCGCCGACAACGATCGGATGGCCGGTAAAAGCGCCGGCCGTTTCCTGACCGGAAAATACAATGCACATCGCTGCGAACATACAAAAAAGAAAGTAGGGGACTCTTTTCATATGCCTGCCCTTCTTGTTTACTATGAGCCGGGCTTACTTCGCGAAATTAACGGTCAAGAACGACTTCTCGATCGTCGCGAACCCTTTAGGGTCGCCCTCTGACGCGTTAGGATCGTAACTGCCTAGCTCTTTCTCCTGCGTAGCTTTGTCTGCTCCCGCGAGGTCATAGACGCTCGGGTTTTCGCCGTTTTCGGCCCCGCCGCCGCCGTTATACTGGCTCTGTTCTACTAATACCTTACGGGCGATATCGTTATCCTGCTGGCCCGTCGCCACAATGAACTTCCACGTCTGGCCGGCCGGGCTTCCCCCGATGAGGTTAAGCGGTATCGATATCTCGACCGCATTCCAGTTGTAATCATCGACCTTGAATCCCGGTGTATCGTCCGGCTGCGCCTCTTTGCGCGCTATCATCTTGCCCTTCTCGTTATAGAGACGGCCCTTATAAGTCGAGGAGACCGCCACTACGTACTGGCATGCTAATGCCGGCGCGACCTTCAGGTTGGCGAAAGTGCCCGAATCAAAATTTAATTCGTCCGGATCGCCCTGCGCCAGGACCTGTGTGCCGCCTGCGGCCCCTTCCTTATGTATCCCTATCACCCTGTAGCCGGTCCACCAGTCTCCGGGCCTGTCGGTCTTGATCAGGAAATAAAGGTTTTCCTTGTCGAATGATACCCTGAATTCCTTCAGGTCCGCGCCTTTCTTGAGCGCCTTATCCAAAGGATAAGTATATTTCCCGTTTCCCGTATCGTCGCCGGCTGCGTCCTTCCAGATATACTCTCCGTTGCTGACCGCCGCCGAGTTCTCCTGTTCCGGAGCTGCGCCGGTCCAGTCTTTTATATTCTTATCGACCGCGATAGTATGCCCGGTGACCGCGTCCTCGGCGAAACAAACAGACGAAAAGACCAATCCAACCGCTAAAAGTACCGCCACTTTACCCATTTTACCGCCCTCCTTTTATATCGGTTAAGCTACTTCTTTGCCCCCTCGTCGCTGAAAGTGACCGCCAGATAAGATCTTTTTATTACCGCGAACGTGGACGGGTCCGAAGAATCCCCTTCTTTTTTGTAGCTGTTCAATTCATATTCCTGCGTCTTCCTGTCCGGGCTCGCAAGGTCGTAAACATACGGGTTCGAGCCGTTCGACTCTCCCCCTCCGCCGCGCCACTCTGACGCATCTTTATCTATTTGCCTGAAAATTCCGCTGTCCTGCTGGCCGGTTCCGGTGACAAATCTCCACGTATGGCCGGCCGGGCTTCCGCCGATAAGTTTTAACGGTATCGCGACTTCTACGGAGTTCCAGTTAGAATCGTCGACCTGGAACCCGGGCGTATCATTACTATCTCCTTCTTTGCGGGCGATAAGTTTTCCTTTCGCGTCCCAGATGCGGCCCTTATAGGAATTGGAGATCCCTATCACATATTCGCACGCCAGCTCGGGTGAGACCTTAAGGTTCCCGTAACAACCGGTGTCTTGGTCCCCGTCGCCCTGGGCCAGGACCTGTGTTCCGCCCTTGCCGCCTTTAGCCCCGTCCTGGTCTATGCCTATTATCCTGTAAGGCGTCCAGAAATCCCCGGGCCGGTCACATTTTATCATCAAATAGAGGTTCTCTTCATCCCACGTGACCCTGAACTCCTTCAGGTCCGCGCCCTTAGCCAGCGCTTTATTTGTCGGGTAAATATAATGCCCGTTGCCGGTATCATCGCCGGTGGCGTCCTTCCAGATATACTCGCCGCCGCTGACCGTCGCCGTATTCTCCTGGTCCGGCGCGGCGCCTATCCAGTCCCTGGTGCTTTTGTCGACTTTTATCGTATGGCCCTTGACCGGTTCCGCTATCATTATCTTTACCGTGTCGGCCGTTACCTCGACCGTATCTATCGTGACCCCGCCGCCCTTCTCGTTCTCCCTGACCATCAGCGTATGGCTTGAGCCGGGCTTATACCCCTCGTCTATCTTCCACTCGGCCGTATAGAGCCCCATGTTCGGCGTCATTTCGACGAACTGGCCGTTATCGATGGAATATTCCAGCTTCTCGACTTCCCTGTTCGCCCTCGGCTCGACCATGACCGTGGCCATCTTATATATGCTCGCGCCGTCGAACGGGAATACTATCGTGACCTTATTTACAACCCTCACGTCTATGCTCTTTATGTTTATCTGCCCGATCTTGTCGGTCGCCTTTACGCTTATCGTATGATTTATTCCCGCCGCTTTTAATGTGTCCCATTCGGCGGTATAGGCTCCTGCGGCCGAAGGCGACATCGACGCCCATTCTCCCCCGTCCACGGAATAGTCGACCTTCGCGATACTCTCCTGCTTCTCCTCCGCGACGATCTTTACGACGCCGCCCACCGACGAGTTGGGCCCGGGCTCTATTATGGCGGGTTCGGGCAACGGGATATTCGAAACATCTCCTTCAAGGGTGATAGCGAATATATTCAGCCTCTTGTCTGCGGGCAGGGTGATCGAAGAGAGGATCTTGCTCTTGTCCGGCTCAAGGGTTTGCATATAAAGCGCCACGCCGGGTTTCCTGTCGCCGGCCGCTTCATGATGGGATGCCGTCATTGCGACTATTTCTTCGCCGTTTATGGGATTGCCTCCCCACCAGTCAGAAAAACCGGTCACGGCCTTTGTTGAGGTCCCGTCGGTATAATTCAGGATGAACGTTTCCTTCGAGCCGCCGTCATGCCTTGCGGCGAGGATATGCGCTTTCGTATAATACCCGGGCGGGAAAGATATCTTCTGTTTGTTGCATTCGACGGTGTTTTTTTCGCCGTCGGCCTTGTCGCCAAATTTGAATTTTACTTTTCCGGCGCCGTTGAATATGAACTCGGAATTCGAGTCGGGCAACTCCTCAGCCGGGAAGTCATAGCCGGTCCCGTCATTCCTGTTCGTGTTCCAGGATATCCAGTCCTGGTCGAACGGCAATTCCACATACATGCCCGGCTTATTATCGATAATCACTTTAGCTTTCACTTCGGAGGCCTGGCCGCCCGTATCGGTCACGGTGAATTTAATATCGTGGGCGGAACCGTCGGGAAGCTGCGAAGTGTCCCATACCGCATAATAGCTTCCCTCGCCTATGCCGTCCATCTGTTTCGGCTCTCCCCCGTCGACGGAATAAGTGACCGAGGCGATACCCCTGTCATCGGTTGCGGCGGCTTTCAGCATGACTTTTCCCGTAACCGCATCGTTATCCTTGATTTTAGCAGTGATTACCGGAGGCTCATCTATGTTATCCACGGTTACGCGGACGAAATCTGAGACATAGTAACCCTTTTTGCCGGTCGCGCGCACGACAAGCCCGTGCT
>JAQTVK010000104.1 GCA_028706795.1 Candidatus Omnitrophota bacterium
GAGCCTCTGGACCACGAACGCGATGACAGAGGTGCCGACCAGGAAGGGTTCAACGCCGATATCTATAAGCCTGGTCGCTGCCGATGCAGAGTCGTTGGTGTGCAGTGTCGAGAAGACGAGATGGCCGGTCAGCGCTGCGTGTATTGCAATATCGGCTGTCTCCTTGTCGCGGATCTCGCCGATCATTATTATGTCCGGGTCCTGGCGGACCATGGAGCGCAGGCCGTTGGCGAAAGTCAGCCCGGCCTTGGGGTTTACCTGCGACTGCCTTATCCTCGGTATCTCGTATTCGACCGGGTCCTCGAGCGTCATGATATTTTTCTCGAGGCTGTTGACCTTGTTCAGCGCGGCATAAAGCGTTGTCGTCTTGCCGCTCCCGGTCGGGCCGGTGACCAATATCATCCCGAACGGGCGCTTTATCGCCTTCTCGATTATCTTTAAATTGTCGGCAGCGAAACCGAGATGTTCGAGCTCGAGGAAGGCGCGGCTGCGGTCAAGGATCCTCAATACGACATTCTCGCCGCTCAACGTGGGAAAAGTGGAGACGCGCAGGTCGACGCTTTTGTTCGCCACGGTCATCTGTATCCTGCCGTCCTGGGAGACGCGCTTTTCGGCTATGTCCATATTGGACATGATCTTTATCCTCGAGATTATCGCGGCCTCGTATTTCTTCGGGAGCTCGGGCAGGTCGCGTAATATACCGTCGATGCGGTAACGGCAGTAGAAATGGTTCCGGTCCGGCTCAAGATGTATATCGCTGGCGCCCATCTCAACGGCCTTCGTGATGAGCGCATCCACGACCTGGATGACCGGCGCGAGGCTCGCTACCTCGATAAGCTCCTCGACTTCTTTCTTCTCTCCCCCTGCCCGCCTGGCCGGCGTGTAATTAAAACCCGCGGCAGGCTCCTTCTCCCCCGTCTCCTTTCCGCCGTACTCGCTGTCTATGCGCTCTTTTATCTCCGAGACCGGAGAAAAGACCGGGCGGATATTCAGCTTAACAATGCCCTTTATCTCTTCCTTGGCCGCATCATCCGTGGGGTCGGCCATCGCGACGGTGAGGTTGTTCCCGGCCTGGTAGACAGGGATGAGGGTATATTTGCGGCAGACCGCCTCGGGAACGAGCTTTATGGCAGCCTGTTCTATGGAATATTTCGAAAGGTCCATGAAAGCGAGGCCCAGCTCCTCGCTCAGGCCCTTGGCTATCACATGTTCCGAGGCGTATCTCTTGTTGATCAATATCATCCCGAGGAATTCCCCGGTCTTCTTCTGCTCCTCGAGCGCCTCCTCAAGCTGTTTCTGCGCGATTATCCCCTTATCGACAAGATATTTTCCTATCATTTCTTTTCTTTCTTCTCCTTTATCTCTCTCCACATGAGCGTGCCTATGCCGGATTTCGATATCTTCCCGAAGGTGATCTTTCCGGACTTTATCTTTAGCCCTAATTCGGTCTGGGGTATTATGCCGACTTCCTCGGCCTCGGTATCGGAGACCGGTATCCTTATCTGGCCGTTTATGAACCTCACCGGCGTGACCGTGCCCATAGACGACGCGCTGACATTATCCAGCCCCTCGATCAGTTTTATCAATATCGCGAGGTTGTTCTCCGTCGTGATGACCCGGCCCTGGTCATCGACGAGCTGTATCAATATCTCGCCGGTGCCTATCGGGGAGGTCGTGTCTATCACCTGGATCGTCGCGTTCCTTACCTCGAACCTCGCGCTCTCCGCCGAAATATTGCTGTCGGTATCGCGCACCCTTACGGTATATGTCCCGACCGCGTCGGATGAGACCGAGAATACGTGCTTGCCCTGGTCTGCCGGTCCGAAGTTATACGAGGACGGCAGGTTCAGGTTCGGGCTCGCCGTGATGGCCACCTGCGCCGCGAAATTTGTTATCGGCAGGTCGAAGGCGTCATTTATGTCGACCTCGACCGGTATTACTTCTCCTATATAATAGAAATCCCTGCCCGACGGCGGTGTCGGGACTATGATATTGATCGCCGCCGGCACGAATTTTATATTCGGCGACTCGACGAAGATGGACGGATACTGCGAGTCCTCGGCCCTCACCTTCGCGGTCCCCCACCGGTTGTATGACACGGGGACGGTCGCCGCTCCGCCGGAGAAAAGGCCGCCGCCTATGACGCCCGGGGAGAATGAGGCGCCGGAGGCCGCTGCCGGAAGGACAAACACCGGCGAGAGCCTTACGTTCCCTTTATAATTGCGGGTAAGCTGCCCGGCAAGGTTCTTCGCCTGGACAGAGACGTCGTATCCCCTGTTTATCACCTGCGGGGTCTGCGTAGTTATGGAAATATAGGCCGGCAGGAATAATATTGCGCCGGAAACCCCGGCCTGGGTAGAGTCATCTTTGTCGACAACGGAGACCGCTATAGTCCCGGCATCCGCATAATTTAACTGCAATCCCATGACTCCTTGCGCGAACCCGGACGCCTCTTGTTTCGAGAGGAGCTGCGTGCCGCTTGCCGGCGAAATATAGTCCGCGGTAAGGACAACGGTGCCGGAGTAATCTGTATTTATATTCCCATTTTCGTCCTTGGCGGTTATTGTAAGGTTGAAATCCCTGCCTGCGATCTGCGGCGTGGTCGCCGTAACGGTAAAATGCATACCGCGCGGCGTTATTCTCTGTTGCTGCAGCGCGTCAAGCCAGCCGATCTCCGGGTATACCGCGACGGTGAGCATCGGGTTCCCTGACGCGGAGTCCTTATAATAGAATGTGACATTCTGGCTGTTCCTCGAAAGGACCACCTGGTTCACGTCTGCCCACGGCTCCTTAAACAGGGAAAATTTCCCTCCCGCCGAAGTCGATTTCAGTTCCAGCGTGTAATCGTTTAGCGCGGTCTGGGGCTCCGAGTTGGCATTCTGCAGCTGCACTATTATTGGGCCGGAGACCTCGCCCTGGACAAGCACCTGCGGCGTGTTGATAAATTCAAGCCTGTATATGTAGGAAACCGAGATATTACTGACAAAGGAATCCAGTTGGCCGCCGGAAGAATAGGAGCCGGAAAACCCGAAATAACTGAAAGCGGTCGCGGCCGGATCGATGAACTGGAGGCCTGTTTTGACCGGCACGAATTGCGTATTCGGATTATTGAACGGCGAGATATAGAGGTCGTAAGTGTGTGTCGTATAGTTGAGCTTCAGGGAGACGGTATACCACGTGTTCGTATCGTAAGTCATCCCGGTATCGACCCATGCCTTGCCGTTATTCGCCAGGATCTTTCCGGTATAATCGAAAGTCACCGCGGCGAGGCCTCCGCTTGGGACACTCCTTTGCCTGTTGCCGGATGCCGCCTTTACCGTATAGCTGACCCACGTCGGTGAAAGCCCGCCGTAATCAAAGGTACGGCCTGTCATGACTGTAGGCGAGGCGTCGCTTATCCTGAGGCTCCTCCCGCTGCCGGTAGGCGAGACGGTATTGTCTACGATGGCATTACCGGTGCCCCCCTGGGTGACGGCCCAGTTGTCCTGGCCGTTTATCGTAACGCCGGGATTGCGGGCGCTGAAGTCCTCGTAATAGGTATCGTAGGCCGCGGAAGCCGGCAAGAATATAAATTGCAGGACCGCTGCCGCGACGAATATCTTTTTAATGCGGTACGACGTGGACATATGACGACGGCTTATCCCCCGGCCTTTCGGTTATGCAGCTGTCGAGTTTGAAAGTATCCGCCTCTACCCTGGCGATAGGCGCTTTCGCCACCAGGTTCAATAACAGCAATACGGCTATTACGGCCAAAAGCATGTTTGTTACGGTGTGTTCCCTCATAGCTTACCTCCTAGTATGCGAATTAACGTTCTATCTTCGCCAATAATTTTTCAACCTGTTTTTGGAGCTGCTCGTTCTGCTGCTTCAAGGTCTCAAGTTCTGTTTTCATCCTGCTAAATTCCGCATGTTGTTCTTCGATCTGTGATTGCTGTGACTGCATCTCCTTTAGTAAAACAACGCTTAGCATGTTGTAGCGGACATTGTTCGGTCTTCCGTTATTATCATAAGACACTAATTCCGGGAAAACTTCATCTACCTCTTCGGCTATCAATCCTATGTCCTCAAAATTAGGAGTGGAGGTATCCGCGTTCCATTTGAATTTCACGGGCCTCAACTCCTTGATCTTATCAAGGCCGGGTTCAT
>JAQTVK010000105.1 GCA_028706795.1 Candidatus Omnitrophota bacterium
CAACATGGCTACTTTGCTTTGTTTCATAACGACCGACGCGGACATAGACGCGAAGGCGCTTAAAGGTTCTTTGAAAGAAGCGGTCGAGGATTCATTAAATATGGTGACCGTCGACGGCGATATGAGCACGAACGACACCGTTTTTATACTGGCCAACGGACTTGCCGCGAACAAGAGGATAAAAAGCGGAAGCAATGACCATGAAATATTCTGCGCGGCGCTGAAATACGTCATGGTTTATTTAGCGAAGGAGATAGCCAAAGACGGAGAGGGTGCGAGCAAATTTATAGAGGTCCGGATAAAGGGTGCGAAGAGCAAGGTCGACGCGAAAAAGATTGCTATGGAAATCGCGAATTCGAACCTGGTCAAGACGGCTATCGCAGGCGAGGACCCGAACACCGGGAGGATCGCTTCTTCGGCCGGGGCCTCGGGAGTGAAGATCAACGAATCAAAACTGGATATCTATCTGAACGGCATAAAGATAGTCAGCGGCGGCAACGCGAACTTCGGATTGAGGCCGAAAGCGCAGAAGTCGCTTAAGAAGAAAGAAACGGTGATAACGGTCGACTTGAAGTCCGGCAAATATTCGGCTACGGCATGGACATGCGACCTTACGGAAGGGTACATTAAAATAAATGCAAGATATAATTAAAAAAGCCGACGTCCTTATAGAGGCCCTGCCTTATATAAAGAAGTTCAGGGGCAAGACGGTCGTCATAAAAGCCGGCGGCAGCATGATGGAGAACAGGGAAGTCATCTCCGGTATCTTCCAGGATATAATCTTCATGAGCCTGGTCGGGATAAAGCCTGTTATCATACACGGCGGCGGCCCGAGGATCACCGAAAAGATGAAGGAAGCCGGCATCGTCGCGAAATTCGTAGACGGGTTCAGGGTCACAGATGCGAAGACGATGAAGATAGTCGACGAGACGCTTGAGGCGACGAACAAGGAGATAGCGAAACATATAGAAGACCTGGGCGGGAAAGCCAGGGCCCTCTCCGGCAAAAAAGACAAGATAATAAAGGCCGTGACATTAAAGCATAAAGGCAAGTATATGGGTTTCCTTGGCAAGATCGTATCGGTAAATACCAAGCCCATAAAGGACGCGCTAAAAGACGGTGCCATACCGGTGATAACACCGGTGGCGGCCGGGAAGGACGGGAAGGCCTATAACATAAACGCCGACCTCGCGGCCTGCGACATAGCCGCCGCGCTAAAGGCGGAAAAGTTTGTCCTGATAACCGATACCAACGGGATATTAAGGGATGAGTCGGACGAGAATACTCTTATCCCGACATTAAAAAGGAAGGAAGCCGAGGAGTTGATCGAAAGGGGAGTGATACGGGGCGGGATGATCCCCAAGGTCAAGGCCGTGGTCGGCGCGCTGAAGAAGGGCGTGAATAAGACGCACATAATCGACGGAAGGATGAGCCACGCGATATTACTTGAGGTATTCACAGACAAAGGGATAGGAACGGAGATAATAAAATGACGCAGACAGAAGAAGTCATGCAGCTGTATTACGAATACGTTATGCCGACTTACACGAAGGTGCCTCTTGTCATGGTAAAAGGCAAAGGCATAAAGGCATATGACATAGAGGGAAAGGAATTCCTGGATTTCTTCCCCGGATGGGCCGTATCCGGGCTCGGCCACTGCCACCCGAAAGTGGTCAAGGCGATAAAGGAGCAGGTCGGGAAGATGATCCATGTGCCGAACAATTATTACAATGAACTGCAGGGTAAATTGGCGAAGAAGATAATAGAGAATTCGTTCGACGGGAAGGTCTTCTTCTGCAACAGCGGCGCCGAGGCGGTCGAGGGCGCCATAAAACTGGCGAGAAAAGTAGGGTATCCGTCGGGAAAATATGAGATAATAACGATGGAAGATTCCTTCCACGGCAGGACGCTTGCCGCGATAACAGCGACGGCGCAGCCGAAATACCAGGAAGGGTTCGCGCCGCTTCCCGGCGGTTTCGTTTACGCGAAGTTCAACGACCTGGAATCGGTCAGGTCGAAGATAACCGATAAGACCGCGGCTATAATGCTCGAGCCGATACAGGGCGAGGGCGGGATAAACGTCGCGTCCGAGGCGTTCATCGCCGGATTAAAGAAGATATGCGGCGAGAATAAGATACTCCTCATATTCGACGAGGTCCAGACCGGGATAGCCAGGACAGGAAAGATGTTCTGCTACCAGTATTACGACGTGATACCCGACATCATGACGCTGGCAAAGTCACTCGGCGGCGGGTTCCCGATAGGCGCTATGGTCGCCAAGAGGGAGATCGCGGATGTGCTGCAGCCCGGGACGCACGCCTCGACATTCGGAGGCAGCCCGCTCGCGTGCGCGGCCGCTCTCGCGGTATTCGAGGCGATAGAGGAAGGCAATCTTGTCGAGAAGGCCGTAAGGAGGGGAAGATATCTCCATAACAGGCTCTCGCTTTTAAAGAAAGATTTTCCGTTCGTGAAGATAGTAAGGGGTAAAGGCCTGATGCAGGCGGTCGAGCTCGAGATAGAAGGAAAACAGATAGTGGACAAGTGCGTCGAGAAAGGCCTCCTTATCAATTGCACCCAAAAGAAGGTGTTGAGGATAATGCCGCCGCTTGTCGTAAAGAACGCGGATATAGACACGGCTGTCGCGATCATACAAGAAGCCATGAAGGGAGTAACAGTTGAAGGTTAGAGACCTGATAACGATAAAAGACCTTTCGATCTCGGATATCGAGGAGATATTCGCCCTGACCGCGAAGTTGAAGAGCGAGGGGAGGATATCTAAGGACGAGCCGTTGAAAGGAAAGACCCTGGGGTTGGTATTCCAGAAACCCTCTTTAAGGACGAAGGTATCTTTCGTCGTCGCGATGGCGCAGTTAGGCGGCACCGCGATATACCTGGCGCCGGAGGAGGTAAAGCTCGGCGAAAGGGAAGCGATAAAGGATGTCGCGCGGACGCTCTCGAGATATCTCGACGGGATAGTGGCGAGGACATTCAAGCACGGCGACATAATCGAATTAGCGGAATATTCGACTGTACCGGTCATAAACGGGCTTTCGGATTTCTCTCACCCGTGCCAGTCGCTCGCCGACCTTTTTACGGTCAAAGAGAAGAGGGGTAAGCTTAAAGGGGTCAGGGTAGCTTTTGTGGGCGACGGTAATAACGTCTGCAACTCGCTGCTTATGACCTCAGCCAGGCTGGGAGCCGATATTGCCGTAGCGACACCTAAGGGCTACGAGCCGGATAAGGAAGTCGTAAAGATAGCTTTGGATTTCGCTGGTGCCACAGGCTCGAAAGTGACAATTTGCACCGACCCGGAGAAGGCGGCCGCAGGCGCAGACGTGATATATACGGACGTCTGGACGAGTATGGGACAGGAGAAGGAAAGAAACAAGAGATTAAAGGTATTTAAGGATTTCCAGATAAATGAGAAGCTTTGCTCGAAGGCTAAAAAAGATTATATCATCATGCACTGCCTGCCGGCGCACAGGGGCGAGGAGATCTCTGACGAGTCTCTGGAGAGCCCGCATTCGGTTGTATTTGATCAGGCGGAGAATAGACTGCATGTCGAAAAAGCGATATTACTTTTACTTTTAAAGTGAGGATGAGATGAACAAGAAAGTAGTGCTTGCGTATTCGGGCGGGCTCGATACTTCGGTCATAATAAAGTGGCTGGCAAAGAAAGGTTATGACGTCATCGCCTATATGGCCGACGTGGGCCAGGAGTCTGACTTTGAAGTCTATAAGAAGAGGGCATTGGCTATCGGCGCTGTAAAAGTCGTCGTCGAAGACCTGAAGAAAGAGTTCGTCGGCGACTTCGTATTCAAGTCGCTGAAGGCCGGTGCCGTATATGAAGGCGGATACCTGTTGGCGACGGCGCTGTCCAGGCCGATAATCGCCAAAGGGCTCGTAGAGACGGCCCATAAAGAGAAGGCCGCATACGTTGCGCACGGCTGCACGGGTAAAGGCAATGACCAGGTAAGGTTTGAGGTCACGATAGGATCGCTTGACCCTAATTTAAAAATACTGGCGCCTGTCAGGGAGTGGGAGTTAAAGACAAGGGCCGAAGAGATA
>JAQTVK010000106.1 GCA_028706795.1 Candidatus Omnitrophota bacterium
CGGACTTTACATATGAGCCGAGCTTCGAGACCCTGGATTCCTCTACGGCGACTATGCCCCTTATCGAAACGCCCTGCATCGTATCTTTCGCCCTGATGAACGCCTGGCCATCGAGGAAAGGTGAGGCGGAAACAACGTGGGGCTCGGTCTTTATCTTTTTGATGAGCGCGGCGAAATCCTCGATCCCGCCTTCCTGTTCGACGATGATATGTGAATTCGCGCCGATTATCTTATCGCGCAGCTCGTTGTCGAAACCGGTCATCACCCCGATGACGACTATTAGCGCACAGACGCCGACCGCGACGCCCAGCACTGAGATCAGGCTGATTATCGATATGAACTTCTCCCTGCGCTTCGCAAGGAGGTATCTCGAGGCTACCAACAATTCGTAACGCATATCTAAAAATTTATTTGGTTACTGCTGTTCCGGTTTCAGCTGCGGGAAGAGTATTACATCCTTTATCGAATCGCAATTAGTAAGCAGCATGGCGAGCCTGTCTATCCCGATGCCCAGCCCGCCGGCCGGAGGCATGCCGTACTCGAGCGCGCGGACAAAATCCTCATCGATAGTCTTCGTCTCCGCCTTGGGGCCGTTCGCCTGGTCCTCAAACCTCGACTTCTGCTCTATCGGGTCGTTAAGCTCCGAATAGGCGTTCGCCAGTTCCTGCCCCGCTATGAACAATTCGAACCTTTCGGTCAGGTCCGGCTCGCCCGGCTTCTTCTTCGAGAGCGGGCACAGTATCGCCGGGTAATCTATTATGAACGTGGGTTTCGAGAGCTTCGGCTCTACCGTCTTCTCGAATATCTTGTTCGCGACCTCCTCATCGAGCTTTGCGTCCCTTATGTCAAGCCCCATATCCTTCGCTATTTTCCCCAGGTCTTTTTCCTTCTTGTAATCTATCCCGGAATATTTCAATATCGCCTCGCGGAATGGTATCCTGTCCCATGGCGGCGACAGGTCCAGTTCTCCCTCGCCGTGCGCTATTTTATACTTGCCGAAGAGGTGCTGCGCGGCGTCGAGTATCAGCTCCTCGGTCAGGTCTATCATATCCCCGCAGTCGGCGTAGGCCTGGTAGACCTCAATCATCGTGAATTCGGGGTTATGCCGAGGCGATATCCCCTCGTTCCTGAAATTCCTGTTTATCTCATAGACCCTCTCGAACCCGCCGACCAAAAGCCGCTTAAGGTAAAGCTCCGGCGCTATCCTCATATAAAGGTCTATGCCGAGCGCCTCATGGTGCGTCTTGAAAGGTTTCGCGGTGGCGCCGCCGGGCATAGGCTGCATCATCGGCGTCTCGACCTCGAGGAAGCCCTTACCGTCGAGGAAAGCCCTTATCCGCGTTATCATCTTGACGCGCAGCTCAAAGACCTTCTTTACCTCCTCGTTGACGATGAGGTCGACATATCTCTGGCGGTAACGCGTCTCGATATCCTTGAGCCCGTGCCATTTCTCCGGCAGCGGCCTGACCGACTTCGACAGCATCGTGAACTCTTCGACGTGCAGCGTCGGTTCGCCGGTCCTCGTCTTGAAGGCCTTGCCTTTTATCCCGACGATATCGCCGATATCGAGGTTCTCGAAGGCCGTCTTTGCCGCCTCGGAAAGCTCCGCGGCCTTTATATAATTCTGGATCTTAGCCGTCGAATCCTTGACGTCGATAAAGCAGGATTTCCCGTGCGAACGCACGGCCATCACACGGCCGGCGACCGTGACTTCCCTGGATTGGGCGGCGGCATCCTCGAAATCCGACAATAAGTCATTGATATTGGCCGACTTAGCAAATTTCCCGCCATAGGGGCTTATGCCCTTTGCCCGCAGGTTCTCGAGCTTGATCAATCTCTGTTTTATAAGGTCGTTTATTTCTTCCAATTTTTCCGCCTTAGTCGCGCAGACTTGACATAATTATAAATAAAATAAAGGGTTAAGTCAAACAAAAAAACCCCGGTGCATAACCAGGCGAAGGCGTTCCCGTACTTCAAATACAAGGTCCGGGCCTTTCCCGGGATTATATTCGCCGTTGCGAAACCCGTCACAAATATCTTTTCCCCTGTGGGATCCTTTACCTCTTGTATGATCTTCCCGGCCTGGTTTATAAAACACGAATAGCCGGTATTCGCGCACCTTATCACGTTGACCCTGTTCTCTACCGCGCGGAAGACCGAAGGCTGGGCATGCTGGTACGGCGCCCCGGTCTTCATGTACCAGGCATCGTTAGTTATCACGACCAGGAAGTCCGCCCCCAACCGCACAAAATTCCTCGACAAAGCCGGGAAGACATCCTCAAAACAAACCAGGACGCCGAATTTGGCCCGTCCGCCCTTCGCTTCGCTCAGGACTTCGCCTTTCTGAGTCGGTATCTCGAATATGGTGTAATCCTTCCCCGCCGTATAATCCTCGCCCATATCGTAATGCTTCTTGATGAAAGAGAGGAAACTGTTCCCCAGCGGGACATATTCCCCGAAGGGCACGAGGTGTATCTTGTCGTAGCGCCGGACTATCTCGCCCTTATTCGATATCAGGACGGCGCTGTTGAAATAACGCACCTTCTGCGGCACCCTCTCGGTCTGAGTCCCGACCAGCAGGTATGTATTTACCTCTTTCGCGAGCGCGGTCATCTTATCGCGCAGGACCTGGTCGGTCTCGAGGAACCCGGGGACCGATGTCTCCGGCCAGATTATCAGGTCCGGCTTATCCTTCGCCGCCTCTTTCGTAAGGTCTATATATTTATTTAATATCGCGTCGGCATATCTCCCGTCCCATTTTTCCGACTGGGGGATGTTCCCCTGTATGACCGATATCTTGACCGGCTCACCTTCGAACTTCCGGTCGACCCTGTAATACCCGTATATCGCGACCACAATAAGCACTATCACCAGTAGCGCCAGGTATCTCGGTTCCGGTATATGGCCCTTTATCTTCTTCTTTATCTTCGAGGAGATAAGGACATTGGTAAAGGCGACCAAAAACGATACGCCGTAAGCGCCGGAAAAATCCGCTATCTGTATTATCGGCAGCGTCTCCCACTGCGTATGCCCGAGCAGCGCCCATCCGAAACCGGTAAAGAGGTGGCTCCTCAGGAATTCCACCGCCACCCAGAGGCAGCTCACGAGAATTGCGAACTTTATGCGCGGCTTTTCGAACTGTATGGCAAGTATATCGACGCCGACGGCGAATATCCCGAAGAAGAAAGCCATGTAGACCGCCAGGACGGCTATGCCTATTATCGCGACATATCCTAACCAGTATAGCGTCGCGCCGAAGAACAACAACCCGGTTATGTAGCCGGTGAAGAAGGCCTGCCACGGTTTCTCTCCGCGGATCGCGATCAGCATCGGTATAAGCGCGAACCACGCGAAAAACGAAAAATTGAACGCCGGATACGACAGCGTCAGCAATAATGCCGACAGTAACGGTAAAAAGACTAAGCGCCGCAGCATTTTTTATATTTTTTTCCGCTCCCGCACGGGCACGGGTCGTTCCTGCCCACTTTAGGAGCATCCCTTTCGACCGGCGCCTCTTTCGCGTCCGGCGGCCTCGCCTCGACCGGCTCTCCGCCCTGTGATTGCGGGATCCTCGAAGCCAGCGAGCCCATCTCGCGGTGTATCATCTGCTGGGGAACGGATTCAAAGACTCCCCTTGGTTTCTCCTGGGTAGCCACCTGCACCTTAAATATGAATTCGAGGGCGTCATCCTGTATCCTGTTCATCATCTCCTCGAACATCGCGAAACCTTCGTTCTTGTATTCGACGAGCGGGTCGACCTGGCCGTAGGCGCGCAGTCCTATGCCCTCCTTGAGAAGGTCCATCGTATAGAGATGGTCCTTCCATTTCGAGTCGATCATGTCCAGCAGTATCGTCTTCTCGATATGCCTGGCCACGTCCGCGCCGAGGACGAACTCCCTCTTCTCGTAAAATTTGTTTATAATATCGAGAAGTTTCGCCCTTATGTCGTGGAGATGGCCGGTGAATAATCCGTCCTGGCCAAGCGGAAGGCTGAACCCGAACTTTCCGCGGAACCACTCGGAGAATCCCTTAGTGTCCCACTCCTCAGGATGCGTCTTCTAGAT
>JAQTVK010000107.1 GCA_028706795.1 Candidatus Omnitrophota bacterium
TCTCCTCCGTAAGGCATTTACAGGATTAAAATTATACCAGTTTAGGGAGGATAAGACAAGGGCAAATAGGCAGGAATTACGGTGACAGCTCACTTAATTATTGGGAAATAAGTGAGCTGTCACCGTAATTATTTCTTAGGTAACAGGTCGGAGCCGAGATAGAAGGTCGCGCCTTCCTTTTCCAGTTTCAGGAAGAGACGCTTAAGTTCGACTCCATAGGCGTAACCGCCGATCTTGCCGTTCGATTCGACGATGCGGTGGCAGGGAATGATCAATGGCCAGGGGTTGCGGTGGAGGGCCTGCGCGACTGCGCGGGCGGCTTTGGGCTTGCCGATCCTTTCGGCGACCCACGCGTAGGTGCGCGTCTCGCCGGACGGTATTTTCATGATACACTTATAGACACAGACCTCGAACTCCGTGCATCCGTCAAACAGCTCGGACTTTTTTACTCCTTTGGACCTTCTTCGTTCTTTTTTCACCTACTAACGCCTTTCGCCTCAATATATGGTGGTACCTTATAGCGAACCTGTGCGACTCATCGCGTATCCGCTGGATCAATTGCAGCGCCTTCGATGACGGCGGCAACGCGACCGGCAAATCCCTGTCTAAAGTATATATGTGCTCGAACACTTTTGCAATACCGATAATTGGGACGTCTTTAAGCCCGGCCGCCCTTACCTCATGCGCCGCTGCCGAAAGGTGGCCCCTTCCCCCGTCTATGATTACCAGGTCGGGCTTGGACAGCTTATCTTTCAATGAGCCCGTATACCGGCGCCTTACCACCTCGCGCATCATTGCGTAATCGTCCTGGCCTTCGACTTCGCGTATCTTGAACATCCTGTATTTCGATTTTTCCGGCCTGCCGTCTTTGAACGTGACCATCGAGCCGCAGGCCTCTTCTCCCTTGATGTTGGATATGTCGAACGCCTCGATATATTTCGGCTCCTCTTTAAGGCCGAGGACCGACCTGAGCTCGCCCAACTGGACGGCCGAATCGTGCGTCGGCCGTTTCGCTATCATCTCGCTTAATGCTTCGATCCGGTCGCGGACCTTCCCCGCCTCCTCGAATTTCTTTTCGGCGGCCAGCTGTTCCATCTTCCCGGACAGCCTCTTTACTAATTCGTTCTTCTTTCCCCCGATAAAAAGGATTATCCCTTTAATATGTTCAAGATAATCCTCCCTCGATATCTTCCCTTCGGAAGGCGCCGGGCACAACCCCATATCGTGATAGACGCACGCCTTTTTTGGCATCGGCCTGCACGTGCAGAACGGGAATACTCTTCGTATGGATTTAATAGCCGCCCGTAAAAGCGCCGCGTCGGTGTACGGCCCGAAATAGAGCGAACCGTCGCTCTTCCTCCCGCGCGCTATCATGACGCGGGGGAACTCCTCGGCCATGGTTATCTTGATAAGCGGGTATGTCTTGCTGTCGCGGAGGTCGACGTTGTATTTCGGCTGGTATTCTTTTATGAGGTTCGATTCGTAGAGCAGGGCTTCGGCCTCGGTCGCCGTCGGGACCCAATCGATGCCGCTGATATTTTTTACGAGGGCGCCTATCCTCGGGCCGTGGTATTTTGACCTCTGGAAATACGAGCGGACCCTGTCGCGCAGCGACGAGGCCTTGCCGACGTATAATACCTTCCCCCCTCCGCCCCTGAAGATGTAAACGCCGGGCTGGTCGGGTATCTCCCTTAGCTTCTCCTTAATATCCATTTCATAAATCCCTTGAATTCTTTCACATCGAATGCCAAACAGGATATAAAGAACGAGGCTGCCCCGGCCGGGATAATGACGGCCAGTTTCGGCACGGGCGCGAGTTGCAGGTTAATGTTGAGCAGGATAAGGACGGCGGCCATTATGGCGCCGGGAATAGCGGCGCGCACGAAAGAGACGAATATCTCGCGGCCCCCGAGCGGGCCTATCTTCTTCCTAAGGAGAAAATACAAAGAAAAGAAGTTGAAGATGCTGGCAAGCGACGTCGCGAGCGCCAGCCCGTTGACCTTCATCGGGAACATTAATATGACGTTAAGAGCGGCGTTCAGGAGAAAGACCAGGACCGCGTTCTTTACCGGGGTACGCGTATCCTTGAGCGAATAGAACGCCGAGACGAGCGGTTTTACGCCGGCGTAAGCGCACAGGCCTATCGAAAAATAAAAGAGCACCGGCGCGGTTATGCCCGTCGAATAGGCGTCGAAAGAGCCCCTCTGGAAGAGCGTCCGCACTATCGGCTCGGACAACACCATAAGCCCCACGGCCGCCGGTATCGTTATAAAAAAGACCGCCCGGAGCGAGAATGAAAGCGCCTGCTTGAACTTTTCCATCTCGTTGCGCATAGCGTGCTCGGAGAGAGTCGGAAGCATCGCCTGGGAGAACGCGGTGCTGAATATCGCCAGGGGAAGAAGCCAGAGCCTGTTCGCGTAATTGATCGCGGATATGGCGCCCTTCCCGACTATATCCGAAAGCGAGGCAAGCGCGGTATCGAGGAATACGTTGAGCTGGTATATGCTCGAGCCGAATACCCTGGGCAAAAGAAGCCTGCCTATCTCGTTCGATGCCGGATGCTTGAACCTGTCAAAACGCGGCCAGCCCATACCCATCTTCATCAACGGCGGCAGCTGGACGGCCAATTGCACTATCCCGCCCAGGAGGACGCCTATCGCCAGCCCGGTGACCGGTTCCTTCATCAGGGGGCAAATGAAGATCGCGCTCAATATAAAAACTAAATTCCACAGCGGCTGGCTGAAAGATGTCGCACCGAATAACTTCCGGGAATTGAGCACGCCGGTCGCATACGCGGTCAGGCCTATCAGGAAGATATAAGGGAACATGATGCGGGTAAGGGTAACGGTAAGTTTGAATTTCTCGGGGTTGCCCAGGAACCCCCACGCGATGGCCGAGACTATAAGCGGGGCAAATACGATGCCGAGGAGCGTTATCACGGCCAGGACGATCAGCATGACGTTGAGGATTATACGCGCCAGCTCCCAGAATTCCTCTTTGCTTTTGCTCGCGGCATACCCGCTGAGGACAGGCACGAAAGCCGCATTCGCGGCCCCTTCCCCGACCAGGTCGCGCCAGAGGTTAGGGATCCTGAAGGCGGTGAAGAAAGCGTCCGCGTAGAGCGTGGTCCCGAACATCGCGGCTATCAGGATATCCCTTATAAAGCCCAGTATGCGGCTCGCGGATATCCCCAACCCTATCACTCCCGCCGACTTAGCCAGAGATTTATGTGTTGACATTTCCCGCCTTATATGGTATTTTTTACGTCTATTACAAAAAAGGAGAAACAGAATTGCCTAATTTACAATCCGCGTTCAAAAGGATACGCCAGGACAAGAAGAGACGCGAGAGGAACCAGAAGGTTGAAACCGAGCTCAAATCCTTAGCCAAGAGGTTTATGATGGCCCTGGCCGCTAAGAAGGCCGATGAGGCCAAGAAACTCGGTGCCACCCTCGTTTCAAAACTTGACAAGGCGCGCTCCAAGGGCATGTTACACAGGAATACGGTATCGCGTAAGAGAGCCCGCATCTTAAGCAAGCTCGCCAAGCTCAGATAACCTCACCACGAGAGATTCCAGGATAACCCTTTTATCGAGGTCCCTGTTTTTGCAGTCGCGGTCCGCCTCTGCCAGGTAAGAAAGGGCCTTTTTAAGCCATCTTTTAGCCCGGTCCGGAGAGCCTTTCGATCTCGCGGCGCGTTTCACCGCAGCAGCCATAGCCCCTATTATGTTCTCCGGCCGCACCGAATCCCTCAAAAGGCCGGATAATATCGAAAGTGAGCGCGAGGCCTGTCCTCCGATCATCGCCCCGGTCATGTCAAAGACCGTCTCATCGAGCGACCTTCCGACGAGCGCCTCGACATCCTTCTTTTCTATCGCCCTACGGTCCCCGGTATAATTTGCAAGTTTCTCAACCGCCATGCACAGCTTCTGCAGGTCGCTTCCGATCTTCGAGATGATCAACTCGACGGCATCGCGGCCCATATCTTTTTTATAAATGGCGGCCTTCCCGAGGATATAACGCCGGAGGCTTTCCCCGCTCAAATTCTCGAAATCCTGGACT
>JAQTVK010000108.1 GCA_028706795.1 Candidatus Omnitrophota bacterium
CGGCGAGGAGGGATCTGGCCGAGAAGAAGAAGATCTGGCGCGAGCTCAATGCCCAGCTTACCATAGGGCGCAACAAGCTTTCCGGATTTAAATTGGATAAGGCCGCGGTCGAGGCGAAAGTACTGGAACTACGCAAGCGGCTTCCTTCAAAGAGCCCGACACCGGCGATCCTGGAAGAGTTGGCGAAAAAGGGCAAGGGACTAAACATAGATTTCATCTCGATATCGCCCCAGCAGGCCGAACCGCTCCCGGGCATGACAACGGCGTTCGATTGCAAAGTGCTGCCCATAAACATAAAGATGAGGGCTACCTACCGGAGCCTCGGGGATTACCTTGGAATGCTGGATAACCTCGAGAGCAGTTTTGCGGCCGTCCCGGAATTCCAGGCCGCAAAAGACGAAAGGACTTTCCCGAAATTGATAGTGGATATGAAAGTGTTTACTTATACCCTGGAAGAGGCCGAAAGTGGACAAGAATAAACAGCAATTAGCCGTTCTTGGAGTAGTCGTCGCGATATTTATTGTCGTTACCGCGATGGCCGTCCTGAAGCCGCGCGCTAAAAAGCCGGGGGAGGCGAAGGCCGCTCCCGCGGGAACGGCCCAGGCGCAAAGGCCGGTCCTCCAAAAAGAGCTTATGAAGAGCTCGTTCAAATCCTGGGGCAAGGACCCGTTCGCGATAGGCGGCGGTCCGGCAGAGGCCGGCGCCGGACCGGCTGCGCTTAGCGGGATCTTCTGCGATCCGGGGAAGAGCTATTGCATAATAGACGGCAAGGTGGCTAAAGTGGGTGATACGGTATCGGGATACAAGATATTGGAGATAAGCAACGAGACCGTGACCATCAAGGCCGGCGATGAGATCAGGACCCTCAGGCTCGGGCGTTAGCGCTTGACTTCGCGCACATCTTTTGGTATCATAACGCGTTGTGAAGCACAGAATCAGGAGAAGGTATCTTTATTACCTTCTTAGGACAGCCAGTTTTATCTCGCTTCTCTTCCCGATAAAAATTAACAAATTTTTAGGCAGGCGAATGGGAGAGTGCGCCTTTTTTTTGGTGCCTGCCCACAGGAAGAACGCGATAGAAAACCTCAGGATCGCGTTCAAGGGCGAGAAGACCGAGGCCGAAATAAGGGCTATCGCGAGGGGTGTCTTCCGCAACCTGGGGGAGAACCTTTTTGAGATATTAAGCGTCCCGAAACTCACCCCCCGCAACATAGACAGGCACGTAAGGGTAAAAGGCCTCGGGATAGTAGACAAGGCTCTTTCACAGAAGAGGGGTTTTATCGTCCTCTCGGCGCATCTGGGCAACTGGGAACTGCTTGCCGGGTGGTTCGGGCTCAAAAAATACCCGGTGAACGTGCTTGCCCGCAGGCTGCGTTACGAGAAGTTCGATGATTGGATGAACGGCCTGCGACGGAAGATGGGCGTCAGCGTGGTTATGCGGGACGAGTCCGCAAAGACCATCCTAAGGATGCTGCGGCAGGGGCAGTCGATCGCGATACTCGCAGACCAGGACATATCCTCCCTCGAAGGGGTTTTTGTGGATTTCTTCGGCCGCCCGGCTTACACGCCGACAGCGCCGGTCATACTGGCGCTCGCCACCGCCGTACCGATAATACCGATGTTCATCGTGCGCGAGGGCAACGGCCACACCATATATATCGAGGAGCCGCTCGAGTTAGAGATAACCGGCAACAAAGAGAACGATATAAAAGTAAATACGGGAAAGTGGTCGAGGGCCGTAGAGTCATATATACGGAAGTACCCTTCGCAATGGGTCTGGATGCATAACAGATGGAAGACGCAAAATGAGACTAAATAAGGTCGCGGTCGCTCTGTTAGTGGTGTTCTTGTTCACCGGCTGTGAAGGCAAGCAGGCGAAAGCGCCGGCCCCTCCCGAGGAGGAGGCGGAGATCACGGGTGACCAGAAGATGATGGCCTTCTCCCTCTCCGGTTTCGAGAAAACCGGTAAGAAGAAATGGGAGGTCCAGGGCAAATCCGCAGATATCATCTCCGAAGTGGTCAACCTCACCGATATCGTCGCTAAGGCCTATGGCGACCAGAGCGACATGACGCTTACGGCAGACAAAGGCTCGTTCAACAGGGCTTCAAACGACGCGCACTTCGAGTCGAACGTCGTAGTCACCGGCACTAACGGCACGGAGATGAAAACGGACGCGCTCGATTGGAAGAATGCCGAACAGAAGATCGTTACCGACAGGCCGGTTAAGATGAAGTCCGAGGCGAAGACGCCGACGACCATCACCTGCGACGGGCCGATGGAGATAGATTACGGCAAAAGCTACGCCGTATTCAATAAGAACGTCAAGGTCGAAGACGAGCGCGGCCAGGTATTCTGCGACACGGCGACGGCATATTACGATACGAAGACAAAACAGGTCTCGAAAATAGTAGCCAGGGGCAACGTCAAGATAATGCGGGAGGGCAGCTGGACATTCAGCGATGAGGCGACTTACCTCGCGCCGGAACAGAAGGTCATCCTCACGGGTTCTCCCAAGGTGATGATATATCCCGACCAGACGAAGGTCAAGTAAAGATAAGGATCTTTGATGCACCTCCTCGAAACGAAGGGTCTCCAAAAGACATATAACCGCCGCCGCGTAGTCAACGGGGTCGAGATCTCGGTCAGGCGCGGCGAGATCGTTGGCCTGCTCGGGCCTAACGGCGCGGGGAAGACGACGACCTTTTATATGATAGTCGGCCTGGTCGAACCCGATAACGGGCAGATATTTTTTGACAACCAGGAGATAACCGGCCTGCCGATGCACAGGCGCGCCCGCTGCGGCATAGGATACCTGGCGCAGGAACCGTCGATATTCAGGAAACTTACCGTCGAGGAGAATATCATGGCATCCTCGAGACCCTCAGGATATCGAAGAAAGAGCGCCGCAAGAGGCTCGAGATGCTCCTGGGTGAATTGAGGATATCTCATCTTGCCAAGAACTACGCGTATACTTTGTCAGGCGGCGAGCGCAGGCGCCTGGAAATAACCCGCGCACTCGTGACCGAGCCCACTTTTATCCTGTTGGACGAACCGTTCTCAGGCATTGACCCGATAGCGGTCGCCGAGTGCCAGGAGATAATATGTTCACTGAGGGAGAAAGGGCTCGGGATACTTTTGACCGACCACAATGTCCGTGAGACGCTCTCGATAACAGACAGGTCTTATATAATGTCCGAAGGGAAGGTCCTCATATCCGGCACCGCGGAAGAGCTCATCTCCGACCCGAAGGCGAGGCAGATCTATCTGGGCGAGAAGTTCAGGATGTGATCGACGAAGTCGATCAACCCCAAGAGTTTTTTAGGAAGAAGAGGGTGAGCGGCCGATAATAAGGAGGAGAAATGGACGTAGTCATCACAGGCAGGCATTTTGACGTCACTGAAGGCATGAAGGCCCACGTAAACGATAAAATAACGAAACTGGACAAATTCTACCACAAGATACTAGAGTCGCACGTCATCCTCTCGGTCGAGAAGTTCCGCCACGTCGCCGAGCTGACGGTCATCGGCAAGCACTTCAAGTTGACCGCGACCGAGACGACTTCGGATATGTACGCGTCGATCGACGCGTCGATCGCTTCCCTCGAAAAACAGTTGAGGAAACTTCACGACAAGATAAAGGAACACAGGGTAAAAGGCTCTTCCGGCAGGATCAGGGAGCTCGCGGCCAGGTCGTTATCCGCAATAAAGGGCGTTTTCAGGCCCGAGAGGGAGGCCGCCGGCCCCAGGATAGTCGAGACCCAGCGGGTAGCCGAGAAACCTATGTCGGCCGAGGAGGCCGTGGAGGAGTTGAAGATATCGACCGGTGAATTCATTGTCTTCAGGAGCGCCGAGGACAACAGGATAAATGTAATATACAAGAGAAAGGACGGTGACTTCGGTCTGATAAAGACCTGAAGCGATTATCATGAAAGTAAAAAGTAAAGACCTTGGAGGTTCGCGCAGGGGTTTCGAGATAGAGGTCCCGGCCGACCACATAAAAAGCAAGTACGAAGAGATATTGGGCGAGATAGAGAAATACGCCGAGGTGCCCGGTTA
>JAQTVK010000005.1 GCA_028706795.1 Candidatus Omnitrophota bacterium
GAATGGATCATCAGGCAATACGACCATGAGGTCCAGGCCGGCTCGGTCATAAAGCCGCTCGTTGGCGTGAATAACGACGGGCCGTCGGATGCCGCGGTCGCCAGGCCTATATTGGATTCGGATAAAGGCGTGATAATATCGAACGGGATAAACCCGAGATACGGCGAGATCGACCCTTACTGGATGGCCGCTTCGAATATCGATGAGGCGCTGAGGCAGATAACCGCGGTAGGCGGCGACCTCAAAGAGGTGGCGCTCTTGGATAATTTCTGCTGGGGAGACACGGACCAGCCGTCCCAATTGGGCAGCCTCGTGAGGGCGGCCCAAGGCTGTTATGACATGTCTAAGGGCTTCCAGGCGCCTTTTATCTCAGGCAAAGACAGCCTTCATAACGAATATATCGCCGGCAAAAAACGCGTATCGATCCCAGGGACACTGCTCGTCTCGGCTATCTCCGTGGCCGATAACGTAAAAAAGTGCATTACCATGGATTTTAAGGAAGCGGGCGACCTCATATACGTCGTCGGGATGACATATGACGAGCTCGGCGGTTCATATTATTACAAGTCGCGGGGCGCCGGGATAGGGAATTCAGTGCCGACCGTTGACGCGAAACGCAGCCGCGCGCTGATGGAGAAACTGGGCCGCGCGATAAGAGGCGGCCTCGTGAACGCCTGCCACGATTGTTCGGAAGGCGGCATAGGGGTGGCGGCGGCAGAAATGGCGTTCGCCGGAGGGTTCGGCGGCGAGTTAAAACTGGAAAAAACGCCTTTCAAGGTAAAATACGGTATGCACGGGAAGAAGCGCGACGACATCATATTATTTTCGGAGTCGAATACCCGTTTCATCGTCGGCGTCAGCCCGGAAAAACAGAAGAGGTTCGAGCAGGCGATGAGGGGCGCGGCGACCGGGCTCATAGGCGGTGTCCTCGAGGAGAAATATTTTACGGTCTACGGCACCGGGGGAGATATCGTCGTAAGGACGGACCATAAAGAATTGAAGGAGGCCTGGCAGGCGCCCTTAAGATGGTAGCGATAAAGAACAGGCCTAAGGTAATGGTCCTTCGCGCGGCCGGGACGAATTGCGATGTGGAGACGGCCTTCGCGTTCGAGCATGCCGGCGCGTTAACGGAGCTCGTCCATATAAACCAGCTCGTGGGCGGGGAGAGGAAGCTGCGCGATTACCATATCCTTGCCGTGCCCGGCGGCTTTACTTACGGCGACGATGTCGGTTCGGGAAAGATACTCGCGAACGAGTTAAAATACAAATTAGCCGGGGACCTTGAGAGGTTCGTGGGCGCGGGAAAACTTATAATCGGGATATGCAACGGTTTCCAGGTCCTCGTAAAGGCGGGCCTGCTGCCCGGAAAAGGGGTAAGCGGCGAGCAGCTCGAGGCGACGCTTACGACGAACGACACGGCGCGTTATGAAGACAGGTGGGTCTATCTTAAGGCCGCCAAGGGGCTGAACAGCGAATTCCAGAACAAGTGCCTTTGGACCAGGGGTATCGGGCGTATGATATATATGCCTGCCGCCCACGGCGAAGGAAAATTCATCCCGAAGGACGATGAGGTCCTGGGAAAATTATGGGCGAACGGCCAGGTCGTTTTCAGGTATGTCGACCCCTACGGAAAGCTCGCGGACTTCCCCTGGAACCCTAACGGGTCGGTCGATAATATAGCAGGCGTATGCGACATCACCGGCAGGATATTCGGGCTTATGCCGCATCCGGAGAGGCATCTATTCGGTTCCCAACATCCGCGCTGGACGCGCGGAGAGGCGCAGAGGGAAGGGGACGGGGTGAGCATTTTCAGGAACGGAGTAAAAAATGTATAGAGGTGAAAATGGGCGATAAGATCAGGCATCACTGCGGACTGTTCGGCGTCTACGGGCACAAGGACGCGGCGCGGCTTACATATCTCGGCCTATATGCGCTCCAGCACCGCGGGGAGGAGTCGGCCGGCATAGCGTCTTTTGACGGAGAGACGCATCTACACAAAGGAATGGGCCTGGTCCCGGAAGTCTTCAACGAAGGGAAACTGGCCGACCTGAAAGGCGACGTCGCGATAGGCCATGTCAGATATTCCACGACCGGTTCTACGACGCTGAAGAACGCCCAGCCCGTCGTGGTCGATTATTCCCGCGGCACGGTCGCTGTCGGCCACAACGGCAACCTGGTGAACGGCGCGCGCCTGCGCGACGAGCTCGAGGCCCGCGGCTCGATATTCCAGACGACGCTCGATTCGGAGATAATAATACACCTGCTGGCACGGCCCGAGCACAAGAATTTCGAAGAAGGGCTTACCTATGCGCTCAAACAGATAAAAGGGGCGTTCTCGCTCGTAATAATGAAGGAGGATATGCTCGTCGGGGTCCGCGACCCGCACGGCTGGAGGCCGCTATGCCTCGGGAAACTCGGTGACTCATACATATTGGCGAGCGAGACAACGGCACTCGACCTTATCGAGGCGGAATTTGTCCGCGAGCTCGAGCCGGGAGAGGTCTTATATATAACAAAGAAAGGTTTGCGCTCGACCAAACCGTTGGGCGAGAGCAAGAGGATCGCGCATTGCATATTCGAGCATGTTTATTTTGCGAGGCCGGATTCTTTCATCTTCGGCGAGTCTGTCCACCTGGTAAGGCAGAGGCTCGGCCACAGGCTCGCGCAGGAGTATCCGGTCGAGGCGGACCTCATCATCCCGGTGCCGGATTCGGGCACGCCGGCCGCACTCGGGCTTTCGCACGAGTCGGGAATACCGCTTGAGATGGGCATAATAAGGAACCATTATATCGGCAGGACCTTTATCCAGCCGCTGCAGCATATACGCGATTTCAACGTCAAAGTAAAGCTGAACCCGATCAGGGCGCTCCTGAAGGACAAGAAGGTCATCGTCGTAGACGATTCGATCGTCCGCGGGACCACGTCGCGCGCAAGGATCAAGAAGCTTTATGACGCAGGCGCGAAGGAAGTCCACATGAGGATATCGTGCCCGCCGATAAGACACCCGTGTTTTTACGGGATAGATTTCCCGACCAGGAAGGAACTGATCGCGGCGACGCATTCGATAGAGGAGATAAGGAAGTTTTTGGGTGTCACGACGCTCGGCTACCTTTCGGTCGAGGGGTTATTGAGCTGCGTCTCGTGCCCGAACAATTACTGCACCGCATGTTATACCGGGGACTACCCGGTGCCGTTCGGCGGAGAGGCAAATAAATTCGCGACAGAACATAAAGGGTATTGATATGGGCCTTACGTACAAAAAAGCGGGCGTCGATATCCGCGAAGCGAGCCGTTTCGTTGGGGCGATAAAAAAGCACACGAAGGCGACGGCGCGAAAGGGCGCGGACTGCAGGCTGGGCGGGTTCGGGGGGCTCTTCGATCTCAGGGCGGCAGGGTATAAAGACCCCGTCCTTGTCTCGTCTACCGACGGGGTGGGCACGAAACTGAAGATCGCTTTCCTGGCGGATAAACACGATACCGTCGGGATAGACATGGTCGCGATGAATGCCAATGACATCCTGACGTCGGGCGCGGAGCCGCTCTTCTTCCTCGATTATATCGCTACCGGAAAGATAGATAAGAAGGTCCTGACCGATGTCGTAAAGGGCATCGCCGAGGGATGCAGGCAGGCGGGCTGCGCGCTGATAGGCGGCGAGACCGCAGAGATGCCGGCGTTCTATAAAGAAGGCGAATACGACCTCGCGGGGTTCTGCGTCGGGGCGGTCGAAAGGAAGGGGATCGTCGACAGCTCGAAGATGAAGGCCGGGGATATCGCAATAGGGCTCGCGTCGAACGGCCTGCACTCGAACGGGTATTCATTGGTCAGGAAAGTATTTTCCCGGCCCGAGCAGAAGTCCCTCTCAAAAGAACTCCTGCGGCCGACAAGGATATATGTTAAGCCCGTGTTAGAGTTGAAGAAAAAAGCGGAGATAAAAGGGATCGCGCATATAACAGGCGGCGCCTATTTCGAAAAGTTGCCCCGCATCGTGCCTAAGGACAAGACCCTGGTCATCGAGAAAGGTTCATGGGTAGTCCCGGAGATATTCAGGAGGATACAGCGGGAGGGGAAGATAGACGAAATAGAGATGTTCCGCACCTTCAACATGGGGCTCGGGATGGTCATCGTCATATCGCCGGAAGATTACGGCGAGGCCAAGAAGGTCTTCGACAAATGGAAAATAGATTCCTGGATCGTCGGATCTGTCGATAAAGGGAAAGGCAAAGTAAGGATAATATGCGGGTTTTAGTCATCGGTTCGGGCGGGAGGGAGCACGCGCTCGCCTGGAAGATAAAGCAGTCGCCTCTGGTCGATAAGCTATTCTGCGCGCCGGGAAACGGCGGAATATCGCAGATCGCCGAATGCGTAGACATAAAATCCGATGATATAGCCAGCCTGACCGCTTTCGCCGTGAGGAATAAGATGGACCTTACCGTCGTAGGGCCTGAGGCGCCCCTGTCGGGAGGCATAGTCGATAAATTCTGCGCAAACGGCCTCAGGGTATTCGGCCCGTCAAAAGAAGCCGCGCGGCTCGAGTCGAGCAAAGTCTTTATGAAAGAGCTCGCGAAAAAATACGGCATCCCGACCGCGAAATTCGAGGTCTTTACGGACAGTGAAGGCGCGAAAAAATATATAAAGGGACTGAAGGGTAAATTTGTCGTGAAGGCGGACGGGCTCGCCGCCGGAAAAGGCGTGGTCGTATGCTCTTCGAAAGACGAGGGCATTGCCGCGGTAGAGGCGATGATGGAGCGTAAGATATTCAAGGACGCGGGCAAAAAAGTGGTGATCGAAGAGTGCCTCGAAGCCGAAGAGGCGTCTATCATAGTCGTCACGGACGGTAAAGATGCCGTCCCCCTTGCCTCGGCGCAGGACCACAAGAGGATATTCGACGGGGATAAAGGCCCGAATACCGGCGGAATGGGTGCGTATTCGCCCGCGCCTGTCGTACCGGAGGCGATAATGGATGCGGTGATGAAGGATATAATCAAGCCGGCGATAGAAGGACTGCGCAAAGAGGGAATAAAATATACCGGCGCCCTGTATGCGGGGCTGATGATAGACGGTTCCGGCCCGAAACTACTCGAATTCAACTGCAGGTTCGGCGACCCCGAGACCCAGGTGATACTTCCGCGCCTAAAAAGCGATTTCGTCGAATTGATCGAGGCCTCGGTGGATGATGAAATAGATATCGCCTCGCTTGAGTGGGACGAGAGGCCGTGCGTCTCGGTAGTGCTCTCTTCAGGCGGATATCCCGGGGAATATAAGACAGGTTTCGAGATCGATGGGCTGGACGCTTTTGAAAAGATGAAGGATGTATATCTCTTCCATGCCGGCACGAAGACAGCCGACGGGAAGACCGTGACCGCGGGCGGGCGGGTCCTTAATGTGACGGCGCTCGGTTCCGACATAAAAGACGCGATAGACAAATGCTATAACGCCGTAAATTTCATAGAGTTCGAAGGGATGCATTTCAGGAGAGACATAGGTTACAGGGCGCTAAACAGGAGATAACAGAAAATGACAAAGCCAAGGGTCGCGGTCATATTAGGTTCCGATTCGGATCTTCCCACGATGGAGGAGGGGCTTAAGGTATTGAAGGATTTTAAGGTATCCTTCGAGCTTAGGATAATGTCCGCCCACAGGAGCCCCGACCTGGTGCATGATTTTGCGAGGTCGGCGGAGAAGAAAGGCATAAAGGTCGTGATAGCCGCCGCCGGCGGCGCCGCGCACCTGGCAGGTGTCATCGCGTCCCTGACGAGACTGCCGGTCATCGGAGTCCCGATGGAGACGAGCAGCCTCAGCGGGATGGATTCGCTCCTCTCGACCGTGCAGATGCCTTACGGCGTCCCGGTCGCAACTATGGCAATAGGCAAATCCGGCGCCAGGAACGCCTCTATATTCGCGTTACAAATACTCGGTTTGACCGACAAAAAAATAGCCGGGGAGCTTAACGCTTTCAAGAAGAGGCTCGAGGCGGACGTGATAGCGAAGAACAAAAAACTGAAATTATGACGGCGATTATCCGCATCAATGCTTCGAGGCCCGCGGCGGCCGGGATGAAGAAAGCGGCCTCGGTCCTGAAAAAAGGGGGGTTGGTGGTTTTCCCGACCGAGACGGTCTACGGCCTCGGCGCGAACCTCCTCGATAAAAAGGCCGTGGAGAAGGTTTATGAGATAAAGAAGCGCCCGAGGAACAAGCCGCTTACGGTGCATGTCGCCGATACGGCCTCAGTCAGGAAGATAACAGGAAAGATCCCGCTCGGCGCAGGAAAGCTTATAGAGAAATATTGGCCGGGTCCGTTGACGATTATATTAAGGGACAGGCGCGGCGGGAAGACGGGATTCAGGATGCCGGATAACAAGATCGCTTTCAGCCTGATAAAAAGGGCCGGCGTCCCGGTCGTCGCGCCGAGCGCGAACATATCGGGCAATAAGCCGCCGACGAGCGCGAAGGAAGCGTTGCGCGACCTCGACGGGAAGGTCGATATCGTCATCGACGGCGGCAGGACGGCGATCGGCATCGAGTCTACGGTGGTCGACATGACCGGCCGCAGGCCTAAAGTATTGCGCGAAGGCGCGATACCGAAAGCGGAGATCGAGCTGATATGATAAAATCCGTATTGATGGTATGTACCGGGAACTCATGCCGCAGCGTCATGGCCGAGGGGCTTTTGAAAAAATGGCTCAAAGACCATAAGTGCGGCGATATCAGGGTCGCATCGGCAGGGATAGCGACGATCCCGGGGATGATGGCCAGCTCGAACGCGATAGACGTGATGAAAAGGGAGCATGTGGACATATCGGGCCACCGGGCGCAGGCAGTTTCCGGCCGTTTAATAGAAGAATACGACCTCATCCTGTGCATGGAGCCGGTGCACGTGGAGACGATAACCGGGCTCTTGCCGGAAGCCGGGGACAAAACGTACCTGCTTTTGGATTACGCCTATAGCGATGAGAACGAAAAACCGAAGAACCTATGGATCACCGACCCGATCGGGAAACCGAAAGAGGTCTATGAATCGGTCCTTATTACTTTAAAAGACGCGATAGAAAGGACGGGGAGGAAGATATGCGGATAGCTATCGGCGCCGACCACGGCGGATTCGACCTTAAGAACAAAGTCATAAAATACCTCGAGTCTAAAGGCCACGAGATAAAGGATTTCGGCTGCTATACGCCGGAATCGTGCGATTATCCCAAATACGGGTTCCTCGTCGCGGAAGCGGTCGGGAAGAAGAAATTCCCTCGCGGCATATTGATATGCAAGAGCGGGATAGGGATGTCGATAGTCGCCAACAAGGCCCGCGGCGTGAGGGCCGCCCTCGTCTACAATATCGAAGACGCGCGCTCCTCCCGCGAGCATAATGACGCGAATGTCGTAGTCTTCGGCTCAAGATCGATGAACAGCTATAAGATTAAGAAGATATTGGACGTGTGGCTTTCTACGAGGAGGCTCGGCGGGAGGCACTTAAGGAGGGTAAAGCAGATATCCGACCTGGAGGAGAGTAAATGAAGAATCTCAAGAGAGTGGACCCTGAGGTCTACGAAGCGATAGTAAACGAGACGCGCCGCGAGGAAGAAAATATAGAGCTCATCGCGAGCGAGAATTTCGTAAGCCGCGCCGTCCTCGAAGCGCAGGGTTCGGTCCTTACTAACAAATATGCCGAGGGTTATCCGGCGGCGAGGTGGTACGGCGGTTGCGAGCACATAGACGTCGCGGAAAAGCTTGCCATCGAGCGCGCGAAGGAATTGTTCAAGGCCGAACACGCCAACGTCCAGCCGCACTGCGGTTCATCGGCGAACATGGCCGTTTATTTTTCGGCGCTTAACATGGGCGATACGGTCATGGCCCTCGACCTCGCCTGCGGCGGGCATCTCACCCACGGCCACAAGGCGAATTTCTCCGGGAAATATTTCAATATCGTCCCTTACCTGGTGGACCGCAAGACCGAAATGCTCGATTACGACCAGATAGAAAAGTTAGCCCTCGAATGTAAGCCGAAGATGATACTCGCGGGGGCCTCAAATTATTCACGCGCGATAGATTTCAAGAGGTTCCGCCAGATATGCGATAAGGTGGGCGCGTTCCTCATGGTCGATATGGCCCATTTCGCCGGGCTTGTGGCCGCAGGCATACATCCGGACCCGGTCCCTTATGCCGAATTCGTGACTACCACGACGCATAAGACTTTGCGCGGCCCGCGCGGAGGCATGATATTGTGCAAGAAGGAATTTGCCAGGAAGATAGACTCGATGATATTTCCCGGGATACAGGGCGGGCCGTTGATGCACGTCATCGCGGCGAAAGCGGTCTCATTTAAAGAAGCGCTCAAGCCCGAATTCAAGGAATACCAGGACCAGATATTAAAAAATTCGCGCGCGCTGGCGTCAGCGTTCCAGAAGCGCGGTTACAGGATTGTTTCCGGCGGGACCGACAACCACCTCTTCTCCCTGGACCTCAACAGCAAGGGCCTGAACGGTAAGGACGCGCAGGAGGCCCTGGATAAGGCCGGCATAACCGTGAACAAGAACACGATACCTTACGACCCTAACCCTCCGGCGAAGCCGAGCGGGGTAAGGATAGGCGTCCCGGCGGTAACTACGCGCGGCATGAAAGAGAAAGAGATGGAGGAGATAGCCGGGCTCATCGATGAGGTTTTAAGCAATATTACCGATGCGGCCGCGGCAGGCCGCGTAAAGGAAAAAGTGCACGCGATGGTAAAGAGGTTTCCCCTCTACCGCGGCCTTTTGGATGAGGCATAGACATGGCTAAAAAAAATGCGATAAGAAAGAAACGGCCGGACTGGGACGAATATTTCATCGGCATAGCGAAGCTCATCTCGGAGCGTTCCACATGCCTGAGGCGCGCGGTCGGCGCCTTGATCGTAAAGAATAAAAGGATACTCACTACCGGATATAACGGGACGCCGAGCGGCATCACGCACTGCGAGGTCACAGGCTGCCTCAGGGATAAGCTCAAGGTCCCGTCCGGTGAGAGGCATGAACTCTGCCGCGGGCTGCATGCCGAACAGAACGCCATAATCCAGGCGGCGCTCCACGGAGTGGATATTCACGGCGGGACGCTCTATTGCACGAACCAGCCGTGTTCTATCTGTGCTAAGATGCTGATAAACGCCGGCATAAAAGAGATAATAATGGAATCGGGATATCCGGACGCGATGGCGAAGGGGTTTTTTGAGGAGGCCGGCGTGGAGGTAAGGATGGCTAAGGCAGGGAAGAAGAGATGAACCCCATTTTTGGGATAAAAAGAAAGAAGGTGTGGGGTGAAGTGCCCATTTTGCGGTAACGTAGAAGATAAAGTAATAGATTCCCGCATCTCGGCCGAGGGCGACTCTATCAGGCGCAGGCGCGAGTGCCTGAAATGCCAGAAAAGGTTCACGACATACGAGCGCCTTGAAGAACATCCCATGATGGTCATAAAGAAGGACGGGAGGCGCGAGCCGTTCGACCGCAAGAAGCTTCTCTCCGGGATACTCAAGGCCTGCGAGAAACGCCCGGTCCCTATGGACAGGGTCGAGGGGATGGTTGACGGGGTCGAGAGGATCATCCAGCGCAATTACGAGAAGGAAGTTTCCTCGACTGCGATAGGCGAATTCGTTATGAAAGAGCTGCACGACCTCGACGAGGTCGCCTACGTAAGGTTCGCCTCCGTCTACCGCCAGTTCAAGGATATAAACCAGTTCATGAAGGAGCTCTCCGGCCTGCTCAAGGAAGGGCAGAAGCCCGACGAGAAGAACAGGTATTGAAAGAAGCGCTTTACTGGGAAAAGGCGGACGGGGCGGTCCGCTGCCTGCTATGCCCGCACGACTGCAAGATCGTTAACGGGATCACGGGCGTCTGCGGTGTGCGGCAGAACATAGACGGCAAATTATATTCCCTCGTTTACGGGGAGGCGACGTCGGTATCTCTTGACCCGGTCGAGAAGAAGCCCCTCTATCATTTCCATCCTGGTGAATATATACTCTCGCTCGGGACAAAAGGATGCAATTTCAAATGCCCGTTCTGCCAGAACTGGGCGATATCGCAGGACCTCGGCGCGTCGGCACAAAAGATAACATCACAATGGGTTGTCGATAAGGCAAAAGAATGCAAATCGTTCGGCATCGCGTATACTTATAATGAGCCTTTCATTTGGTACGAATTTGTCCTTGAAACCGCGAAACTCGCGAAAGGGGAAGGCCTCGAGAATGTCCTGGTCACGAATGGTTTTGTAAATCCAAAACCACTGGAGGAGATGCTCCCGTTCATCGGCGCGATGAATATAGACCTTAAATCCATCGACGACGAATTTTACAGGAAATATTGCAAGGGCAGCCTCGAGCCGGTCCTTCAAACCATAAAAACGTCGGTCAAGGCATGCCATGTGGAACTGACCAACCTGGTCATACCCGGCCTGAACGACTCTGAAGATAATTTTATCCGTCTGGTAGATTGGATCTACACTAATGCCGGCGCGGATGTGCCTCTCCATTTTTCGAGGTATTTCCCGTGTTATAAGATGGACCAGCCGGTCACTTCGAAGGAGACCCTCGAGAAGGCTTATAAAATAGCAAAGAAGAAATTAAGGAACGTCTATCTGGGGAATATTTAGAATCCCCCGGATAACTTCCTTGACAATATAACCGATATTTTGGTATTCTTGTTGCACCTGCGATACAAAGCCGTATCGGAAGTTTTCCTGCAACAGAACAGCGAAGCAAACCTAGAGACAAAGACGTCTTCAGCTACATTCTTTTATGCGTTGGGGGACGCATTTATTTTCTAAAAAAGGAGCCAGCCAAATGTCAGCAAAGAAGATCGAAGATTTCATGGCGAAAGTCATGGAGAGAGATCCTGCGCAGCCTGAATTTTACCAGGCGGTACAGGAAGTCGCTGAATCAGTGTGGGATTATATCGGCGAAAATCCCAGGTACCAGGAAGAGAAGATACTCGAAAGGATGGTCGAGCCCGAGCGGGTCTTTATGTTCAGGGTCCCCTGGACAGACGACAAGGGCAACATCCAGATAAACCGCGGTTTTCGTATACAGATGAACAGCGCGATAGGCCCGTATAAAGGCGGCCTTCGCTTCCACCCCAGCGTCAACCTAGGCATACTCAAATTCCTCGCTTTCGAACAGGTATTCAAGAACGCGCTTACGACGCTTCCCATGGGCGGCGGAAAGGGCGGCTCGGATTTCGACCCGAAGGGAAAGTCTGACTCCGAGGTCATGAGGTTCTGCCAGAGTTTCATGACAGAGCTCCAGATGCATATCGGCCCGGACACGGACGTGCCGGCCGGCGACATAGGGGTAGGCGGCCGCGAGATAGGATTTTTGTTCGGCCAGTATAAGAGATTACGCAACGAGTTCACCGGGGTGTTGACGGGCAAGGGCCTGAAATGGGGCGGAAGCCTCATAAGGCCGGAAGCGACCGGTTACGGCTGCGTATATTTCGTCGAAGAGATGATGAAGACGAAGGGCCAGAGCCTCAAAGGCAAGACCTGCGCGGTATCAGGCGCCGGTAATGTCGCCCAGTATACCGTCGAGAAGCTCATCGATCTCGGAGCAAAAGTAGTTACGCTTTCGGACTCGAACGGCTTCATATACGACGAGGGCGGCATCGATAAGAAAGAATTGAGCTGCGTCCTCGACCTTAAGAACGTTCGCCGCGGCAGGATCAAGGAATGCGCGAAAGAGTTCAAGTGTAAGTATTTCGATAACCAGCGCCCGTGGGGCATCAAGTGCGATGTCGCTTTCCCGAGCGCCACACAGAACGAGATATCCGGCGAAGACGCGAAGATGCTGGTCAAGAACGGGTGCATCGCCATAGGCGAGGGCGCCAACATGCCTACGACGCCCGAGGGCATCAAAGTATTCCAGAAGGCGAAGGTCCTCTACGCGCCCGGAAAGGCCTCGAATGCCGGCGGCGTCGCTACATCCGGCCTCGAGATGTCCCAGAACAGCATGAGGCTGTCATGGTCGCGCGAAGAGGTCGATGATAAACTGCACGATATAATGATCGCCATACACGAACAATGCGTCAGGTATGGTAAGGAAGGCAGCTACATAAACTACGTCAAGGGCGCTAACATAGCCGGCTTCGTGAAAGTAGCCGACGCTATGATAGACCAGGGCCTGGTCTAGTCGCCGCAGATAAGGCAGACAAGGGCGTCCCTAAAGGGCGCCCTTGTTTTTTAGGAGATGATATGGTCAGCACCGGTTTTAAGGGCCTGGACAAGGTAATAACGGGATTAAGGATCGGCGATAACGTTGTCTGGCAGATCGACGATATCAAAAATTACCAGGATTTCCTGCTCCCGTTCGTCAAGAAGGCCCTCGAAGAAAAAAAAGAGGTCATCTATATAAGGTTCGCGGACCATAAGCCCCTGCTCGAAACAGGCAAGGGCGTAAAGGTATATAAGCTTAACGCACACGAAGGATTTGAGTCGTTCTCCACCCATCTTAACAGCATAATAAAGGAGCACGGGGAAGGCGTCTATTACGTATTCGATTGCCTCTCCGACCTGCTCTCGGCGTGGGCGAACGACCTCATGATAGGGAATTTTTTCAAGATAACGTGCCCGTATCTCTACGAGCTTAATACCATAGCCTACTTTTCCATACTTCGTAACAGGCATTCTTTTAAGACCGTCGCCCGCATCCGCGAGATAACGCAGCTCCTCATAGACGTCTACGAATACGAGGGCAGGTATTATGTCCATCCGCTGAAGGTCTGGAACAGGTATTCGCCGACGATGTTCCTGCCGCACCTCATGAGCAAGGACCGTTTTGTGCCGATAGGGAACAGCGTCGATACGGCGCGCCTCTTCTCAAGTATCCTCAAGAAAGGCGCAAAGAACACGCGCAGGATACTCGATTACTGGGACCGCCTCTTCATGAAGGTGGAGGACCTCGCCTCAAAGGCGGGTTCGCAGGACGAGAAGAGGGATATGATAAAGCATCTTTGCAGGATAATGATAGCGCGCGAGGAAAAACTCCTTTCGCTGGTCGAAGAGTATTACTCCCTCGAGGACCTCCTGGGCATCAAGGCCAAGATGATAGGCACGGGGTTCATCGGCGGAAAGGCCGTCGGCATGCTGCTCGCGAGGAAAATGCTTCTTAAAGAACGTTCCCTGGGCATGGAAAAGTATTTTGAGCCTCACGATTCTTTTTATGTGGGTTCGGACGTCTTTTACACCTATATAGTCGAGAACGGATGGTGGAAGCTCAGGATGGAGCAGAAGACGAAGGAAGGATATTTTTCCGTAGCCGAGACGCTTCGCGAAAAAATGCTGGGAGGGGTCTTCCCGGAAGAGATAAAGGAACAGTTCCGGCAGATGATAGAATATTTCGGGCAGTCGCCGATAATCGTACGCTCGAGCAGCCTGCTTGAGGACAGCTTCGGCAACGCCTTTGCCGGAAAGTACGAGAGCATATTCCTGGTAAACCAGGGTTCGCCGGAAGAGAGGTACACTAAGTTCGTTGAGGCGGTAAGGCGCATCTACGCGAGCGCCATGAACAAGGATGCCCTGGCATACCGGCTGCAGCGAGGGCTCGACCAGGCCGATGAGCAGATGGCCCTGCTGGTCCAGAGGGTATCCGGGGCGTACCATTCGGATTATTTCTTCCCGGATATCGCGGGAGTCGGGATATCATATAATACATTCGTCTGGAACAAGGATATGGACCCCAGGGCCGGGGTGCTCAGGATAGTAGCGGGCCTGGGGACGCGCGCCGTAAACCGCGTGGAGGGGGATTATCCCAGGATAGCCGCGCTCGATATGCCTTTGGTCAAACCCCAGTCCGGGTCAAAAGATATGCAAAGGTTCTCCCAGCACGACCTCGATGTGCTGAACATTAAAGAGAACCGGCTCGAGGCCGTGCCGCTGAGGAAGATGTTGGCCGATAAGGTGGAGATCAGCCTTGAGTATACCGGCGCGAGGGATTACGAGGCGGACCGCCGAATGGAAGAGGCAGGGAAGGCCGGCGAAGAACACTGGATACTGACCTTCGACAAGCTCTTTTCCGAGACGTCATTCGGCGAGATAATGCAGAAGATGCTTAAGGCCCTCGAGAAACGTTACGGATACCCGCTCGACATCGAATTCACCGTGAATTTCAAAAAAGACGGGACGTTCCAGGTAAACCTGCTGCAATGCCGTCCGCTGCAGACTAAAGGCCTCGGTAAAAAGGTGGAGTTCCCGGAAAATATCAGCAATAAAGAGATAGTCTTTCGCTCAAAAGGTTCTTTCCTCGGAGGGAATATATCCCAGCCCATAAAGAGGCTGATATTTATCGATCCCCAAGAATACAGCGCGCTGCCCATTTCTTCCAAGTATGATATCGCCCGGGCGGTGGGCGAACTCAACAGGCTCGTCACCGACAGGGAGGGGTTGCCGTGTTTCCTTATGGGGCCGGGCAGATGGGGCACGACGACGCCCTCGCTCGGCGTCCCGGTCTCCTTTTCCGAGATAAATAATATGGCCGTCCTATGCGAACTTGCGTTTGTCGGGGCCAACTGCGCCCCGGAACTTTCATTCGGCACGCACTTTTTCCAGGACCTGGTAGAGACCGGCATATTCTACGTAGCGCTCTTCCCGGAAAGCGGACAGACCTTCTTTAACCGCGGACTGATCGATTCCTGCCGGAATTTATTCCGGGAATTAGCGCCTTCATACGGGAAATATGAGGACGTGATAAGGGTCTGCGACCTTTCCAAGAGGCATTTTCGCCTTGTCGCCGACATCGTCTCCCAGGAGATCCTGATGTTCTTCCGATAAGGGTCGACAAACCCGTTTTTTAGTAGTAAAATAACCGTTAAACGATCTCCGATGAAGATAAATATACCTTACGGAAAAAAGCAGGTCGGCATTTCCATCAACGAGAATAACCTTTTAGGCATCCTTCATCCCAAGAGGTCATACGGCAGGAAACCCGAATCCCTCATCATTAAAGAGGCTATCCTCAACCCGATGGGCTGCTGCCGGCTCAGGGACCTCGTCTCGCCTAAAGAAACGATCGCCATAGTCGTCCCGGACCTCGCAAGGGTATGCCCCCGCAAGCTCATACTTCCCATATTGCTGGATGAACTGAAAAAGGGCGGGATAAGGGATAAGGATGTGACGATCTTCATGGCGGTCGGAATGCTCACTCCCCCGACAAGGCCGGAGATAGAAGAAGCTTTCGGCAAAAATGTCGTCAGGCGGGTAAAAGTAAAGATCCACGACCCCTCGGATGCCTCAAACCTGACCAACCTCGGATATGTCGCCAATGGCGTCCCCGTATAGTCAACAAAGAGATGCTTTATAACGACCATGTAATTTCGATCGGCGTCATCGAGCCGCACCTGCATGCCGGTTTTTCCGGCGGGCCCGAGACGCTGAGCATAGGCATGGCCGGGGAAGAGACGATAAGATTTACCCATTCGCCGAAATTCATAGATAAACCGGGCGCGAAACCCGGCGTTATCAAGGATAACCCCTTCCACCGCTGGATCATGGAGTTCGCCTGCATAGCCAAACTGAAATTTATAATAAACGTCGTGAATGACGACTTGGGGCGTACGATATTCGCGACCGCGGGAGAACCGCAACTGGCTTTTTACAGGGGAATAGAACACGCGATGCTACATTACAGGGTGAAGGTGGATGAGCCGGCCGATATAATCATCTGCGGAGTGGGCTGGCCTAAAGATGTCAACCTCTATCAGGCATCACGCGCCCTGACCTACCTGACCAACACGCAGAAACCCATCGTCAAAAGGGGAGGGCTTATACTTATCTCCGCGCGATGCGAAGAAGGAATAGGTAAGGGGCTGGGTGAACGCAGGTTCTATGCCGCTATGGTCAGGGCAAAGAGCCCCGCCGAGATCGTAAAGAAGATGAAGAACAAGGCTTGTCTTGCCGGAGAACAGAGAGCGTATGCCGTGGCGAAGTCCCTTCTTTTCGCCGATTGCGCGTTCGTCGGGACAAAATTCCCCGATATGGCAAAGAAGATGAAGATGTTGTCTTTTAAGGATATGGATGAAGCGCTGGAATATGCTTTTGCCACCCGCGGAAAGGACGCGAAGGTCTATGTCGTCCCGCACGCGCTCGTAACCCTGCCAGTATCGCGATGACCTTATTGGAGAAAGAGCTGAAAAAGATCATCAAAGGCGATGTCCTCTTTGATGATGTGACCCGCCATATCTATTCCTTCGGCGCATCGATCTATAAGATTAAACCGAAAGGCGTCGTCATCCCTAAGGACAAGGACGATGTCGCCGCACTGGTCAAATATGCCTTCCGTAATAATATCTCCCTTACCGCGCGCGGCGCGTGCACAAGCCTCGCCGGCCAGGCAGTGGGTAACGGCATAATAATCGATTTTACCAAATACATGAATAAGGCCATCGCCTATAAAGGCGGCGACACGGTCACGGTCCAGCCCGGCATCGTCTATGGCGAGCTAAACAAACTGTTGGCCAGGTACGGGAAATTTTTCCCGCCCGACCCTTCGAGCGGGGATTATTGCACGATAGGCGGGATGATCGCCGATAATTCGGGCGGGCCGCATTCGGTAAAATACGGCACCGCCGCGGACTGGACCCTCGAACTCGAAGCCGTCCTTGCGAATGGCGACAGGGTTATCCTGTCGCCACGAGTAAAGATAAAGGATATTTCGGTCCCGCTCGCGGAATTGCTTAAAAATAACGAAGAGGCCATAAAGAAATCCGCTCCCAAGGTCATGAGGAGCTCCAGCGGCTACAACGTCTACGGTATCCTTAAGGGCGATTCCGTCGACCTGGTCAGGCTTATGTCCGGTTCAGAGGGGACCCTCGCGGTCATAACCGAAGCGAAGCTGAAATTAGCGCCCCTGCCGGGCGTGCGCGCTTCGCTCCTGCTGTTCCTGAAAGACCTCCAGTCGATAGCGGATATCGTGGCGGAACTGCGCAGCCTATCGGCGTCCGCCATCGAGTTCATGGACGAGACTTTCATCAAACTTGCCGTTGAAGCGGAACCGAAACTCAGCGACATCCTCCAAAAAGGG
>JAQTVK010000109.1 GCA_028706795.1 Candidatus Omnitrophota bacterium
GGAGGTCGTCGTGTATCAGCGAATAAGTATGCACCATCTCTACGGCGCAGGCTGCGGCCACGGCCCCTTTTACGTTACCGCCGCACACCTCGCACGCGGCCAGCGTGAGTATGGGCCTTACCCTCTTGCCCCCGCTAAAGACGGAGTACCGCATCGCCCTGTGGATCTCTTTGGGATATTCTTTCTCGGACGGGAGACAGGAATCCAGCGCCGCATCGATCAGTTTTTGCCTTGCCTTAAGGTAACCGGTGATCTTCAATCGCGTTCTCCTCGTTATTCCTCGAGCGCCTTTTCATCGAACGGTTTCGTTTCCAGCTTTCCGCCGCTTGTCTTGACGAGTATCTCGACCTTCCTGCGCGCGCTATCAAGCTTCTTTGAGCAAAATTGCGCCAGCTTCACGCCTTCTTCATATTTCTTGAGTGAATCATCCAGCGATAACTCGCCCGATTCGAGGTCGGATACGGTTTTCTCCAGTTTTTTCAGGGCATCTTCAAATTTCATCTCGGCGGTCATCTGGCCTCCTCCTTTGATATCTTTTTTACTTCGCTCGTCAACCGGCCCCCGGCCAGCCTCGTCTCTATTATATCACCGGCCTTGACGCCTTTCACTCCCCTTAATAACCCGCCTTCCGGCATCCGCAGCGTTATGCTGTATCCGCGTTTCAATATTGCCAACGGGGACAGCGCGTCAAGCATCCCGATTAGGGAATTTAACTTCTCAGCCCCCATTTCGATGGCGTGGCCGGCATGGCTGTCCATCCTCCTGCATAAGTCGTCTATCTCCTGGCCGTATCTCTCTATCGCCTCGAGAGGATATTTGCGCAGGATCCTCATAAGGGAATCGAGCTTATCGGCCAGGTCTTCTTTATTGGCTATTACAAGTTCCGCCGCGGCCGAGGGAGTGGGCGCGCGGAGGTCCGCGACAAAATCCGCTATCGTATAATCTATCTCGTGGCCGACTGCCGATATGACCGGGATGCCGGAGGCGTATATCGCCCGCGCAACCGCCTCTTCGTTAAAAGCCCACAGGTCTTCGAGGCTGCCGCCGCCGCGCGTGACTATGAGGACGTCGATATCTTTAATGCGGTTCATCTCCTTTATAGCCCGGGAGATATCTTCGGCCGCGCCTTCCCCCTGTACTTTGACCGGGTAGATCAGGACCTCTATATCGTTAAAACGGCGCTTTAATATATGCAATATGTCCCGTATCGCGGCGCCTGTCGGCGACGTGACAATGCCGATCTTCGAAGGGAGCATCGGGACCAGTCTTTTGTGCGCCTCGTCGAAGAGCCCTTCCTTCTGGAGCCTCTCCTTCAGCTGTTCGAACGCAAGCTGGAGTTCGCCGACCCCCTTCGGCTCGACCCTTTCCACGTAAAGCTGCGTCTGGCCCGATTTATTATAGAAACCGACCCTGCCGAAACATAAGATCTTCAGGCCGTCTTTTATCTGGAATTTTATGCCCTGGTTCGAACCCCTGAAGAACGCGCAGTTCAGGACCGACTCAGGGTCCTTAAGCGCGAAATACATATGGCCGGATGAATGGAGCTTGAAATTCGACACTTCACCTTCCACCCAGACCTGGGGGAACGCGTCCTCGAGGACGACCTTTATCTCCCTCGTGATCTGGGTTACCGAATAGACAAGCCTGCCTGCATTGGTCTGCGCGGTCGGGGACATAAGCCCTTTTAGGAAAGCTTCTCCTGTATCCTTTTTATGGCAACTGCCATTCCGGTCTTATCGTCGCAGTTTATGACTGCTCCCTGGAGCTGGATATCCGAATCGGCCATCTCGAATCTCGTCGGGAGGCCGGTTATGAACCGCCTTATTATCTGCTCGGGCTTGCGTCCCAGGACGGAATCGAACGGGCCCGTCATCCCGACATCGGTGATATAGGCCAGCCCCTTCGGGAATATCCTTTCGTCCGCGGTCTGGATATGTGTATGCGTTCCGCATATCGCGGTCGCGAGCCCGTCGAGATAATACGCGAGCGCTATCTTTTCGGATGTCGCCTCGGCATGCATATCTATGACAATGACCGGCGTCTCCTTCTTTATCTTCTCTATCTCTTTTATCGCCGCCTTGAATGGGCACTCGACCGCCTGCATGAATACACGGCCGACGAGATCGATCACGCCGACTTTCGCGCCGGTCTTCGAATGCATCACTATCGAACCGCTCCCGGGCGCGCCGTCGCCGTAATTCGAAGGACGAAGGATCCTCTGTTCCTTGTCGATCGCCTCGAGGATCTCTTTCCTGTCCCAGATATGGTCGCCGTTCGTCAGGACGTCCACGCCCATGCCCAGAAGTTCCAGCGCTATGTCGGGCGTGATGCCGGCGCCTCCGGCCGCATTCTCGGAATTAGCTATCGTGAAATCTATCTTCTCCCTCTGCTTTATCTTCGGAAGGAGCGATTTCACGGCTTCGCGGCCGGGGTTGCCTACTATGTCACCTATAAAAAGAATGTTCATTTTTATCCTTCGCTTCGCTCATTTCATTTCGCGTATTCTATCGCGCGGGTCTCGCGTATTACGGTTATCTTTATCTGACCCGGATACTCCATCCCTTCCTCTATCTTCTTTTTTATCTCCCGGGCAAGTACCGTCGCCTGCGCGTCGGTTATCTTCGCCGGCTCGACGATTACCCTTATCTCGCGCCCGGCCTGTATCGCGTAAGCTTTTTCTACTCCCTTGAATGAATCGGCGATCTCCTCGAGTTTTTCGAGACGTTTTATGTATATCTCAAGCGTCTCGCGCCTGGCGCCCGGCCTTGCGCCGGATACCGCATCTGCAGCGCTCGATAATACCGTATAAATCGAGATCGCCGGTATCTCGCCGTGATGCCCTTCTATGGCATTGACAACGATCTCGTTCTCGCCGTATTTCTTGGCCATCTCGGCGCCGAGTTTCGGATGCGCGCCTTCGACCTCGTGGCTTACGGCTTTTCCTATATCATGCAAAAGACCGATCCGCTTCGCGAGGTTGGCATCGAGCCCCAGCTCGTTGGCCATCGTCCCCATTATGAACGCCGATTCTTTTAAATGGTCGAGTACGTTCTGCCCGTACGAGGTCCTGTATTTCAATTTACCGATTAATTTAACAAGCTCGGGGTGGAGGTTGCGTATCCCAAGCTCGAATACCGCGTGTTCACCGGCTTCCTTGATCGACACTTCCATCTCTTTCTTGACTTTCTCGACGATCTCTTCTATCCTGCCCGGATGTATCCTTCCGTCTTCCATGAGCTTGGTCAGGGCTATCCTGGCTATCTCCCTTTTTACCGGGTCAAATCCCGATAGTATGACCGCTTCCGGAGTATCGTCAATGATGACATCGACGCCCGTGGCCATCTCGAGCGCCCGGATATTGCGCCCTTCACGGCCGATTATCCTTCCCTTCATCTCGTCGCTGGGAAGGTTGACGACCGAAACCGTCGATTCGACGGTATGCTCGACCGCGCACCTCTGTATGGCGGTAGCCAGTATTTCGCGGGCTTTCTTGTCGGATTCCTGCCTGGTCTCATCTTCGATCCGCTTAATCATTACGCCGGCTTCCTGCTTTACGTCTTCCTCCATCCTGGCCAAAAGCAGCTTCTTCGCCTCTTCCGCGGTCAGGCCCGAAACTCGCTGCAGCCTGTCCTTCTCCTCGGCCACGAGCACCTTATATTCCTCTTCCATGGAATGGAGTTTCTGTTCTTTGGCAGTTATATCCCTGAGTTTTTCGTTAAGTTCCTTTTCTTTCCTGTCGAGGAGCTCGACTTTCTTGTCCAAGTTCTCTTCGCGCTGGATGAGGCGCTTCTCCATGTTCACTAATTCCGCGCGCCTCTCCTTCGTCTCTTTCTCGAAATCGGCCCTTATGTTATGGAGCAGTTCCTTGGACTCAAGCTCGATCTCCTTCTTCTTGTCCTGCGCTTTCTTGTCGGCCTCTTCAAGGATCGACTTTGCCCGCTCCTCAGCAGACTTGACCTTCTTTTCCGCATACGTCTTCCTGGCAACAAAACCTACTAAGCCTCCGCCTATCAGCGCGACAAGGCAGAGG
>JAQTVK010000110.1 GCA_028706795.1 Candidatus Omnitrophota bacterium
GATGATAAATTGAGCAGCATAAAGAGCGAGAGCGTTACCGAGGCGACTGACTGGAAACAGCTCTCGGTAAGCGGCACGGCCCCTGACGGCGCAGATAAGGCGAGATTTGTAGTTAAGGTAACAAGCGTCGCCGGATCGAGCGGGGATATCTATTTTGACGACTTAGAGGTAACGCAAGCCCAGTAAGCCGGTATTTAAGGAGCAAAAAAGGCCCTTCTTTTAAAAGAAGGGCCTTTTTATTTACTATAGGACAGCCTGTTTTATTCCTTCTGCGTCTTGCGTGCCGAATCCGACCGCGTCAATTCGAACCTGTCCAGGTATCTCTCCTGGAACTTTTGCATGTAGAGGAATATCCCGGGCGTTACGAAGAGGGTCACTACCTGGGAGAATATAAGCCCGCCCACTACGATCAACCCGAGCGGTTTCCTCGATGCCCCGTCAGCGCCGTAGCCGAGAGCGATAGGCATAGCTCCCATGATGGCCGCAAGGCCGGTCATGAGTATGGGGCGGAACCTGACAAGGCAGGCGTTGTATATGGCGTCGAAATCATTCATATTGCCTTTTACGAGGTTTTCGTTCGCAAAGTCGACCATCATGATGCCGTTCTTCGCGACGATGCCGAGAAGCATGAATATGCCCACGTACGCATAGAGGGAAAGCTCCGACCCGAAGATATACAAAGTGACCAGGCCTCCGAATGTGGCGACGGGGAGGGTCGTGAGAATGGTGAAGGGATGGACGTAGCTCTCGTAAAGGATGCCGAGTATGACGTATTTTATGAAGATCGCGACCAATATGAGGAACCCAAGGCTTGCGATAGCATACTCGAATTGCTCGGCTTCTCCCTGGAACGCGCCGGTTACGCCGGGCGGCAATACCTTCTTTGCGGCGCCTTCGAGCGATTTAGTCGCGTTCCCTATGGGGACCTGCGGGTCGAGGTTGAACGAGAGCGTGGCGGAGTTCAACTGGTTCAAATGTGGGACATTCTGCGGGCCCAATCCGATATCCCATTTCGCGACCGAGCTTAACGGGACCAGCTTGTTGGTGTAAGACGACCTTATATATACCTGTGAGAGGCTCTCGGGCCTTAATTGGAAATTTTTATCCAGCTCAACGATTACGTCATACTGGTCGACGTCCGTTTTGTAGGTAGTGACCTTCCCTTGCGCGTAAGCCAGTAAGAGGGCGTTTTCTATGTCCGCCGCCGTCAAGCCCAGGGTAGAGGCGCGATCACGGAGGATCTTTATGTTCAACTGCGGCAAATCCAGCCTTATGCTGTTCTGTATCTCGAGGAAGCCGGGAAGTTTTTTCATTTCGTCCTGCAATTTGAAAGATACCTTATAAAGCTCATCCCGGTCCGCGCCTGTCAGGGTGTACGAATATTTTTCTCCCTGCGCGGTCGCCTCGCCTCCGGCGCTGACCTTGAGGGCAGGTATCGCCATCATGAACATCTGGCCATCCGGGATCCGGCTCATTTTGGCGCGCAATTCGTTTACGACATCAGGCATAGGTTTTCTTTTATTGCGTTCCTTGAGGACGGTATAGGATATGCCGGTGCTCTGGTCGGCGCCCGCGTTAAGCCCGGTCACCGTTACGAACCTGTCCACGTTGGGGTCGTTCTGAAAGACGTTATTTACCTTGTCCTGGTATTGCCTCATCTGCTTGGTCGAGGTGCCGAGCGGCGTCTGCATCATCGAGAAGATACTGCCGCTGTCGCCTTCAGGGATGAATGTCTTCGGCAGGGCCTGGAAGAAGACGATAGTCCCGGAGAAGCATATTATCCAAGCGATGACCGTTGTTATCGGACGGTTCAGCGTCCATTTTAACATGACGCCGTACCTGTCGATAATGCCTTTCATGAACGCGGTGATGGCCCTTTGGAGACCGGTCTCTCCCACGCCTTTTGCTTTTAGCATGCGCGCGCACATCATAGGCGTAAGGGTAAGCGATATGATCCCTGAGCAGAGGATGGCGACGACTACCGTAATGGCGAATTCGCGGAATATCCTTCCTACGACGCCGCCCATGAAGACGAGGGGGATGAATATTACCGACAATGATAACGTCATGGATATGATGGTAAACGTGATCTGCCGGGCGCTCTCTACCGCGGCTTCCATCGGCTTCTTGCCTTCTTCGATAAGGCGGACGGTATTCTCAAGCACGACGATGGCGTCATCAACGACAAAACCTATGCAAAGGGTAAGCCCCATCAGTGACATCTGGTCGAGGCTGAAGTTCAAACCGTACATGACGACGAAAGTCGCGATGACGGACAAAGGAAGCGTGATGCTCGGTATTATCGTGTCCGATATCCGGCCTAGGGAGAGGAAGATTATGGCTATGACGAGGAAGAGCGCTATAAGTATGGTCTGCTTCACATCGTCTACGGACTCGACTATCGAGACGGATTTGTCGTAAAAGACCTCGAGCTTGGCAGAGCCGGGCAGTTCCGCCTGGAGCGTGTCGATAGTCTCGCGGACCCGCTTGGAGAGCTCAACCGTGTTCGAGCCGGCTGCACGGGAGACCGCGATGACGACGGCTCCGGGCCTCATCTTTTGGCCGGGCCGCCCCAGCATGGGATTTACGACGTCATTGTCCATGCTGTCTATGCATTTCGCGACATCCCTGAGCCTTACCGGCCCGTTGTTCCGGTAAGCGACGATAAGGTCTTCATAATCCCTTGCTTTGAAAAGTTGTCCTTGCGGTTCAATGGAGAACGCCCTTGTGCTGCCGTTCAAACTGCCGGCAGGTATCAGGACGGTTCCGGTGAACAGGACGTTGGATATATCATTAAGCCCTATCCCGAATGCCGAAAGTTTGTTGGGATCGACCTGTATCCTGACCGCGGTCTTCGCGCCCCAGACCTGGACCTGCGATACGCCGTCTATCATGGTTATCCTTTTCCCGACGGTCCTGTTGCCGAGGTCGTAGAGCTGTCCCGTAGTCAGGGTATCGGAAGTAAGCATCAGGTAAAGTATCGGCGTATCGGAAGGGTTGACCTTTTGATATGACGGCGGCTCCGGCAGATCGGTAGGCAGGTTTCCCTGGGCGCGCGCGATAGCCGCCTGCACGTCAGGAGCGGCAAGGTCGACATTGCGGCTTAAGTCGAAGGTGAGTATTATCTGTGACTGGCCCTCGGTATTGTTCGATATGATACTTGTAAGGCCCTGTATCTCGGTAAACTCATTCTCGAGAGGGGAGGCGACTGCCGAGGCCATAGTCTCCGGGCTCGCGCCTGGATACGCTACCGTGACCAATATGACAGGGAAGTCTATGACCGGGAGGTCGCTTATAGGCAGAGTGAAGAACGCGACGATGCCGAATATCGTAACGACCACCATTATGAGGGTGGTCATTATCGGTTTTCTGATGAAGTTTTCGGAGAAACTCATATTTATTTAGCCTCGGCTACCGGTGTCCCCGGCCTCAACCCCATCTGGCCTACCGTAACGACGGTTTCGCCGGCCGTTACGCCGTCTTCGATGATTATATGGTCGTCTTCCTTGGAGCCGACGGTCACGTTCCTCAATTCGGCCTTCTTGTCGGGTGTGACGACAAAGACGTAATTTCCCTGTTGCCCGATCTGGACCGCCTCATACGGCACCACGACGGCATTTTTCTTTACCGCGAGGTGCAGCCGGACCGTTACAAACTACCCTGACCAAAGCCTCATATCGTGGTTCGGGACCACTGCTCGCAATAATACGGTCCCGGTAGTGTTATCGACCGCATTGTCAAGGAATTGGAGTTGCCCTTCGTAGGAATCCCCATCCTTTTCCGCCCTATCCTGCGACGGCCCGGATCCTTTTTCAAGCGTCAAGACGGCCTTTAATGTGCCTTCGGACATAGCTTTCCTCACATTGGCGAGGTCGCGCTCGGGGATCGTGAAATCCACATAAAGTGGGTCTATGGTCTTGACGTTAACGAG
>JAQTVK010000111.1 GCA_028706795.1 Candidatus Omnitrophota bacterium
AAAAGGGATCATGAAAAACAAGGGGAACGGGTCATAAGATGGGGGAGAACCTCTTTTTCCAGTGGCACATAACCGACGCGTGCAATTTCAGGTGCCGCCATTGTTACCAGCATGATTTCACGAAAGCTTCCGAACTCCCGCTGGCCGATCTCGTAAAGATATATGAGAATATCGCCTCGAGCGCAGGCGGCAGGAAGACCAAGATAAACCTTACCGGCGGGGAACCTTTCCTGAGGAAGGACTTCTTGAGCCTCCTGCGCCATCTCGATAAGCACGATGCAACCGAAGAACTGGCCATAATCACGAACGCCAGCCTCATCGACGATGATACCGTCGCGAAGCTCAGGCAGATAAAAAAATTAAAACAGATAAAAATCTCCCTCGACGGGGCGACCGAGAAGACTAACGACGCGATACGCAGGGCCGGCGCTTTCAGGACGGCCCTTGAAAAGATAAACCTGCTCCAGGAGAAGGGCGCCTTCGAGATCATAATAATGCTTACGGCCATGAGGTCGAACACCTATGAGCTGCCCGCGCTTTTCCAGCTGTGCAGGGACCTTAAGGTCGACGGCCTGATAATAGAGCGCTTCATACCGCTGGGCCAGAGCAAGGGCCTCAAGTCCGAGGTCATAGATAAGGAAGACTGGAAGCGGCTGGTCGGCGAGATATGCGAATACATGGAGGTCGACGCGCGCGCGGACGATATGCTCCCCTGCAAGGCGTTCTGGATAAAGTTCAAAGAGGGAGACGCGGAGCTGCTCGGCGCGGAATGCAACCTCGGCGAGGACGCCTTCGCGATACTGCCCAACGGGGACCTGCTCCCGTGCCGCAGGTTCGCCATGAAAATCGGCAACCTCCTCGAAAAGGACCTGAAGGATATAATAAGCGAAAGCAGGGTGCTCAAGGAAGTGACCGATAAGAGCAAATTAAAAGGCAAGTGCCGCACCTGCCGGATAAATACATGCCGCGGATGCCGGGCTTTTGCCTACGCCGTGGAAAACGATTATCTGGCCGAAGACGGCCACTGCTGGCTGTAAAATATGGCAAAACCCCATAGCAAGACAAAGATCATCTGCACGCTCGGGCCGGCGAGCTCGACCGAGCCGGTCCTGCACAGGATGGCCGCCGCAGGAATGGACGTCGCCCGCCTGAATTTCTCCCACTCAACGATCAAAGAGCATAAAGCGAAAATAGACCTTATAAGAAAGATAAACGGGAGACGGGGCAAGAAGATACAGGTCCTGCAGGACCTCGAGGGCTACAGGATAAGGATAGGCCGGCTTAAGGACGGCAAGCCGGTAGAGGTAAAAAAGGGCCAGGTAGTCATCCTTACCAACAGGGATATTGTCGGCGGGCAAGATGTCCTGCCTTTTGATTACAAGGGCCGGCTGGAAGACGTGAGAGGCGCGGAGTTCATTTATATAAATGACGGAAATATCTCGCTCAAGGTAAAAAGGATATATAAGGACCGTATAGAGACGAAGGTATGGGCCGGCGGTCTTATCGGCGAGAGGAAGGGCGTGAACATGCCCGGCGCGCGCCTTCATTTCTCGGGAGTCACCGATAAGGATAAGTCGAGCGTAGAGTTAGGGATACGCAACAAAGTGGATTTTATCGCGCAGTCGTTCGTACGGAACAGGCGCGACATCCTCAACATAGCGAAACTCATCAGGCCCCGCCTGCCGGAATGCAAAATAATCGCCAAGATAGAGAACAGGTTCGGCATAGGCAATATCGACGAGATAATCGGGGTCTCCGACGGGATCATGATCGCGCGGGGCGACATGGGCGTCTCGATGCCGATACAGCAGATACCGATAATCCAGAAGATGATAATAAAAAGGTGCAACAGGGACGGCAAGTTCGCTATAACGGCCACGCAGATGCTCGAGAGCATGACCGAGAACCTGCGCCCGACAAGGGCCGAGGTGACGGATGTCGCCAATGCCATCCTCGACGGGACCAATTACGTGATGCTTTCAGGAGAGACGGCTGTCGGCAGGCATCCCGTCGAGACGGTAAAGATGATGAAGAGCATAGTAGATTTTACGGAAGGTTACTTGTACGGGCGCTATATCCCGATCTGTAAATAGGGAGGACGGCGACAGAATATGCCGACTTACGATTACGAATGCCAGAAATGCAAACATGTATTTGAGATCTTCCAATCGATGGCCGACAAACGCCTCGAGAAATGCCCCAAGTGCGGCGGCAAGGTCAAGCGGCTCATAAGCGGAGGCGCCGGGGTAATATTCAAAGGCTCGGGTTTTTACGAGACCGATTACAAGAAGAAGTCCCGGCCGGCCCCTTGCGAGAAGGCGACCTCCAGCTGTCCCTCAAACTGCAAGCATAAGCATAAATAGAAAAGGTCATCTATGCGCGTCGCGATGTATTACGGCAACAATGATGTCCGCCTCGAAGAAATGCCTGTCCCCGAGATCGGGCAGGGAGAAGTCCTCATCCGGGCGGCATCGAGCGGCATCTGCGGCAGCGACGTCCTGGAGTGGTACCGTATCAACAGGGTGCCGCTTGTCCTCGGACACGAGATAGCCGGCACTATAGAGAAGACCGGCGCCGGCGTTATAAATCTTAAAAAGGGCGACCGTGTCGCCGTATCCCACCACGTGCCCTGTAACAAATGCCATTATTGCCTCAGCGGACACGAAACTGTCTGCGAGACCCTGCGAAAGACAAATTTTTATCCGGGAGGGTTTTCCGAGTTCGTCCGCGTCCCGGCGGTAAATATCGAACAAGGCGGCGTATATCCTCTGCCGGAAGACCTCTCTTTTGACGAGGCGACATTCATCGAGCCTCTCGCGTGCGTCTTGCGCGGCCAGAGGCTGGCCGGCGTAAAAAAGGACAAGACCGTCCTCGTGATAGGAAGCGGGATATCAGGGCTCCTGCATATACAATATGCGCGGGCGCTCGGCGCAAAGCTTGTTGCGGCGACCGATATCTCGAAATACCGGATAGACGCGGCGAAGAAGTTCGGCGCGGACAACGCCTTTGACGCGAAAGAATATTCCCCGGAAAAATTGAAAACAATAAACGGCGGAATCCTGGCTGATGTCGTCATCCTGTGCGCCGGCGCAAGGCCTGCCGTAGAGCAGGCGCTGGCCTCGGTCGAGCGCGGAGGGACAGTCCTTTTCTTCGCGGCCGCGGAGAAAGACCTTATGCTTCCCAAGTCGATAAATGATATATTCTGGCGCACCGAAGCCACACTTACGAGTTCTTACGCGGCCAGCCCCAAAGAAAACCTTGAGGCCCTCGAGCTGCTCCGGTCGCGCAAGATAAATGCCAGGGACATGATAACGCACCGGTTCGCCCTGTCCGACGCGGGAAAAGGTTTTAAGCTTGTCGCAGGCGCCGCAGATTCCATAAAAGTCATCATTGAACCGCAGAAATAAACCGGGTATACTTTAAAAAAGGGAGGTAGCGCTATGGCCGCATTATTTATCATTCTTGTCATCGTAGTAGTCGCGGTGCTTTGGCTGATCGGCGTTTATAACGGCCTGGTCCAGCTGAAGATGCGGGTCAAGAACGGTTGGGCACAGATAGATGTCCAACTCAAGAGGAGGCACGACCTTATCCCTAACCTCGTCGAGACGGCGAAGGGATATATGAAGTTCGAGCGCGAGACGCTCGAGAACGTCATAAAAGCACGCACCCAGGCGACCCAGGCGACGACGGTCAAGGACAAAGAGGGCGCGGAGAACATGCTTACCGGAGCGTTGCGCTCACTTTTCGCAGTCGCAGAAAAATATCCGGACCTGAAGGCGAACCAGAATATGCTGGCGCTGCAGGAAGAATTGACCTCTACCGAGAACAAGATCGCCTTCGCAAGGCAGTATTACAACGACGAGGTCACGCGCTATAATACGACTGTCAAGACCTTCCCGGCCAATACGGTCGCCC
>JAQTVK010000112.1 GCA_028706795.1 Candidatus Omnitrophota bacterium
CGCGGCGACGAGCACGTCCGCGTCATCGTCGAAACGCCGGCCGTGACCAGCGATACCCAGAAACGCATACTCGAGGAATTCGGCCGCGCCTCCGGCGAAAACACATTTCCCAACTCCGCCTCATTCATAAGAAAATTAAAGAGTTTTTTCAGGTGATTTGTGATATAATCTCCTGAAAATGACAATAATAAGACCCTTCAGAGGCTACAGGTACAATCCTAAAACGGTAGGCGTTCTCTCCAAGGCCATAACTCCGCCCTACGACGTCATAAACAAGAAACAACAGGCGTCATATTGCAAGGCCCATCCTTACAACTTCATCAGGCTCGACCTAGGCAAAACTCTCCCCGGCGATAATAAAGGGAATAACAGATATACGAGGGCCAGGGATTTCCTGGCGGAGTGGATAGATAAGGATGTTTTGACCAGGGATCTGCGGAAATCGGTATATGTATATGACCAGGAATATACTGACGGCGGGAAGAAAAAGCACCGCCTCGGCTTTATCTCCCTGGCGAGGCTGGAGGAAGACCGCACGAAGGGGTTCCTGCCGCATGAGCGGACTTTCAAGGGCCCGAAACTCGACAGGCTCAAGCTAATGATAGAGACCGGCGCGAACCTCAGCCCGATATTCTCGATAGTGATCGACGAGAATAAGAAAGTAATGAACATCCTCAAGGGTTTCGTAAGGAAGCGCGCGCCGGCGGTCGATGTCAAGTTCGAGGGGACGAGGAACAGGATCTGGCTTATGTCTGAGGCGGCAACGATAAAAAGGCTTCAAAGATCCGTCAAGAGTAAACGCGCGCTTATCGCCGACGGCCACCACCGCTACGAAGTCGCCCTCGAATACAGGGATTATATGCTCAAGCACGGGAAGGCAGCCGATCCCGCCGCCCTTGATTATGTGATGATGTATTTCGCGACCTCAGACCCTTCCGGGCTGACGATCCTTCCGACGCATCGCATGGTCGAAGGGCTTCGCGCAGGCTTATTCCTACAAAATCCCGATAAAATAAAGAAGTTTTTTGATATAATACACCTGGACAGCAAAGAGAAGATGTTTGCCAGGATGAAAGCGGACAAGAGGCATACCATAGGCGTCTATCTCGGAGGCATGGATTATCTCTGCCTGTCGCTTAAGCGCAGGGATGCCGGCGGACTGATAAGATCGGAGAACTCCGATTATTGGAAGAACCTGGACGTCGTGGTATTGCACGGCCTCGTCTTTGATAAGGCGCTTGGCATAAGAGGGAAAGAGGCCGAGAAAAGGATATCGTTCACAAGGGACCCCCGGGTCGCGTTTGAATGGGCGGCCCAGGGAAAAGGCAGGGCGGCATTTTTCCTGAATCCCCCGGCGTTCGATGAGATAAAAAATATAGTCAAGCGGCAGGAGAGGATGCCCCACAAGACCACGTACTTCTATCCCAAACCCCCGTCGGGTCTGGTAATAAACAAGATAAACTAAAAATATGTTCGGAAAATCGAAATATACAATAGTAAAAGTTGCCAAGAAAAAGGACATACCCGAAGGCCTCTGGACTAAATGCGAGGAGTGCGGCGAGATAATCTACAACAAGGCCCTTGAGGAGAACATGAAGGTATGCCCCAGGTGCAGCTACCATTTCGTCCTTACCGCGCAGGAGAGAATAACCATGCTCCTGGACGCCGGCAGTTTCGAGGAACGTGACGCCGGTTTGAGGTCAATGGACCCGCTCCAGTTCAAGGGGCCGAGGACGTATGAAGAAAAATTGAAGCAGGACGCGGCCGATACCGGCCTTTCCGAGGCCTGCACCAGCGGCAGGGGCATGATAGAGGGCAAGAGGGTAATATTCGTCGTTACGGATTCGCGTTTCATAATGGGTTCGATGGGTTCGGTCGTGGGGGAGAAGATAGCCCGTGCCACCGAATTGGCCACGAACCTGAGGCTGCCCCTGGTCATCGTCTCCGGTTCGGGCGGCGGCGCGCGCATGTATGAAGGCCTGTTTTCCCTCATGCAAATGGCCAAGACGTCCGCCGCTATAGCGAAACTTCACGAGGCGGGTGTCCCGTATATCTCTGTCCTGACAAATCCCACGATGGCAGGCGTCATGGCGAGCTTTGCGTCACTGGGCGATATAATAATGGCGGAGCCCAAAGCGCTGATAGGTTTTACCGGCCCGCGCGTAATAGAGCAGACGATCAGGCAAAAACTGCCGCCCGGTTTCCAGCGTTCGGAATTCCTCCTGGAACACGGCCTTTTGGATATGATTATCCACAGGAAAAACCTTAAATCCGGCATTGCCCAGGTCATAGATTACTTGACTTGACAGTAGTTAACTTCCGTAGTATCATTGACTTAAATCTATCCCAAGGAGGTTCAAATGGCTCAGGTAAGTCTTAGGCATGTTTCAAAGGTCTATTCCGGAAACACTAAAGCGGTCTCCGATGTTACCCTCGGCATCGAGAATAAGGAATTTGTCGTCTTCGTAGGGCCGTCCGGTTGCGGAAAATCCACCACTTTAAGGATGATAGCCGGCCTCGAGGAGATATCCGAAGGCGAAATATATATCGGCGATAAGCTGGTAAACGACGTTCCTGCCAAGGACCGCGATATCGCGATGGTATTCCAGAACTACGCCCTTTATCCCCATATGACCGTTTACGAGAATATGGCATTCGGGCTGCGCCTGCGCAAATATTCCAAGACAGAGATCGACCAGCGCGTAAAAGAGGCGGCTCAGATGTTGGGCATAGCCAGATACCTGAACAGGAGGCCAAAGGAGCTCTCCGGCGGTGAGCGCCAGAGGGTCGCGGTAGGACGGGCGATAGTAAGAAAACCGCTCGTCTTTTTGTTCGACGAGCCTTTGAGCAACCTCGACGCCAAGATGCGCGTGCAGATGAGGACCGAGATAAACAAGCTGCATACCAGGCTGCAATCGACGATGATATATGTAACCCACGACCAGGTCGAGGCCATGACGATGGGCAACCGTATCGTAGTCATGAAGGACGGGATAGTCCACCAGGTCGCCGACCCAATATCCTTATACGATAAGCCCGTCAACAAATTCGTCGCCGGTTTTATAGGGAGCCCTCCGATGAATTTCCTGAACGGCAGGATCATAAAAGGCGACGGGAAATTCTATTTTGACGAAGGGACTTTCAAGGCCAAGATCGTCGACGACATGATAGCCAGGATAGGGCCTTACCAGGGCAAGGAAGTCGTGTTCGGCATAAGGCCGGAAGATATTTACGATAAGCTTTTCGTCCAGGAAGCTCCTCCCGAGAACACCGTTACAGCCAGGGTGGACGTCGTAGAGCCGATGGGTTCCGAAGTCTATCTTCATTTGGCGACCCCCAAGCAGGCTTTCATTGCGCGCGTCGGAGGACACGACAAGCCTGAGGTCAACCACGACATTGACCTCGTCTTCGACATGGGCAAGATCCATTTCTTCGATAAGGACACCGAGAAAGCGATAGTCTAGCTTGAAAAAGGAAAAGCTGGTTTCAGGAATACTTGCGATAGCAGGTTTTCTCTTCATTTCCTCTTTGATCATCTCAGCCTGCCACCGGTTCCCGGTCCAATATTGGGTCTACGGGCTGATCAGCTCGCTTATCATACTCCTTAACGTCATCATCCTCCTGGCATGGGTCGGTTTCGGCGAATGGGGCCTCTGGATATTTGTAGCCCTCTCCTCGATACTTACGCTCTTCGTATCGCTCGTCACCAATACCAACATAACCACTGCCGTAGATATGACCACCGCAGCCGGGGTCTCCGCAGCCGGGATCTCCGCCGCCGGTAGCATCGATGCCCCTAATATGAACATCCAGATATTCATTTTTTTCGCCATCGGCCTTTTTGTGACTATCTTCAAAAACAGCATGGTCTCGTATGCCCTTTCCATAGACAGGCAGATAGACACCCTTGA
>JAQTVK010000113.1 GCA_028706795.1 Candidatus Omnitrophota bacterium
AAGGCAGGCAAGAGGAGGCATCGAACCCGATCCTGTCCTGGCCGCCCGCGAATGCGAGGCCGCCGGCTGCGACTCCATCGTCGCGCATTTAAGGGAAGACAGGCGGCATATGCAAGACCGCGACCTCTATATATTAAGGAAGACGGTAAGGACCCGGCTCAATATGGAGATGTCTATCGCGAGCGAGATCGTAAAGATCGCTCTTGACTTGGGGCCGGACCAGGCGACGCTCGTCCCTGAAAGGCGGCTGGAGGTCACCACCGAAGGCGGGCTCGATTGCATAAAGCACGGGAGGTGCATTACTTCCGCAGTCGGCAAGCTCCAGGGCCGCGGGATAGCGGTGAGCCTGTTCATCGATCCCGTACAGAAGCAGATAAAAGCGGCGCGCGGGACAGGCTGCGGATTTATTGAGCTCCATACCGGGGAATATTCTAATGCAAAAGATGATCATGAAAAGCGGGTGCAGCTCAGGAAACTTACAGAAGCGGCCGGCTACGCGCTTTCGATAGGCCTCAGGGTAAACGCAGGGCACGGGCTTAATTACAATAACGTCCGGGATGTCGCGCGTATAAAAGGGATAGAGGAGCTCAATATCGGCCACTCGATAATCTCGCGCGCCGTCCTCACAGGGCTCGACAGGGCCGTAAAGGAGATGCTGGCGCTGATAAAATGATAGAGGGATTCGGGGTAGATATAGTCGAAGTCAAGAGGATAAAGGCCGCGGCCAAAAAGTTCGGGGCGCGGTTCCTCGACAGGATATTCACCAAACGCGAGCTTGCCTACTGCAAAAGAAAAGGCGCGCCCGAGCAGCACCTGGCTGCCCGGTTCGCCGCGAAAGAGGCCGTATACAAGGCTTTCGGAGGCGACGGGAAGAACCCGATCGCCTGGACTGACGTCGAGATAATAAACGATAAGCACGGGAAACCCCTCGTAGTCCTCAAAGGCACCGCAAAAAAGCTGATGGCAAAACGCAGGGTCAAGAAGGCCGTCATCAGCCTTTCGCATACCAAAAATTACGCGGTCGGCAATTGCATATTATTAAAATGATAAAGATACCGAAAAGGAAGGCCGATTCCAACAAAGGCGACTATGGCCACGTCTTTGTCCTGGCCGGCTCGGCCGGATTTACCGGTGCGGCCGCACTCTGTTCCCGGGCGGCGCTGCTCTCGGGAAGCGGGCTTGTGACGCTGGGGATAGGGAAAAGCCTCAATCCTGTAATGGCAAAGAAGCTCACCGAGGTGATGACGAAGCCTTTACCGGAGACAGGGGGCCAGGCATTAAGCGAAAAGGCCTATGCGGGGATCATGAAATTTTCCGATAAGGCCGATTGCGTGGCGATAGGCCCGGGCTTATCCCGGAACCCGGGCACACAACGGCTCATAAGGAAGCTTGTCGCCGCCCTGAAAAAACCCGTGGTCCTTGATGCGGACGGTTTAAACGCGCTTGAGGGCAGGGCGGAGCTGCTAAAGCGCGCCAAGGCGCCTGTGGTTATTACGCCCCATCCCGGGGAGATGTCGAGGCTGGCCGCGCTGCCCGTTAAAAAGGTCTCGGCGGCCAAAGAAAAAGTTGCAAAAGAGTTCGCGAATAAGTATAATGTGGTCTGCGTTTTGAAGGGCCACCGCACGGTCGTAGCCGGTCCCGGCGGAAGGAAGTATGTCAATTCGACGGGTAATCCCGGCATGGCCAAGGGAGGCACAGGCGATGTGCTTACCGGCATGATCGCCTCGTTCATCGGGCAGGGCATGAGGCCTTTCGACGCGGCGAAGTTCGGCGTATACCTGCACGGGCTAGCAGGCGACCTGGCGGCAGAAGAGAAAGGCGAGGTCAGCATGCTCGCCTCGGATTTGTTGGATAAGATACCGGAGGCAATTAAGAAGCTAGCTTCCTCTTAGGAAGAGGGGTCTGTAAGGGGAGAAACTACGTTTCTCCCCTTACAACGAACTCGCCCCTTCCAGACGAGACGAGTTCGTTGCTGGCGTAGCTCAGTTGGTAGAGCGGCGGTTTTGTAAACCGCGGGTCGGGGGTTCAAATCCCTTCGCCAGCTCCATTTGATAATAATGCTCGAAGAGCAAAGGGGTTGCAGGGGAGATCGTCCCCTGCGTTTCCAGGAAAGGGTTTCGTGGGAAAACCTGGGTTTTCCCACGGGAGCGAGCCCCATTACAATTTGATAGCGAGCGACATGGGCAGATTCCCGAGCGGTCAAAGGGGTCAGACTGTAAATCTGATGGCCTAGCCTTCGGAGGTTCGAACCCTCCTCTGCCCACCATACCTTTCTGGAAAAGGGGAATAGTAAGGGGAAAAACCACGTTTTTCCCCTTACAAAAATTTCGCCCGAACTGGATGAGACGAAATTTTTGCGGGCGTAGTTCAATGGTAGAACGGCAGCCTTCCAAGCTGTTCACGGGAGTTCGATTCTCCTCGCCCGCTCCATGATCCCGCATATAGACGCAACTAATCGTAAAACATACCAAAGAGAGGCCGTAAGATGGACCTAAAAATATTTTTAACGATATTTGCGACGGTCTTGTTTGCCGAGCTCGGGGATAAGACGCAGCTTGCGACGATGCTGTTTGCGACAAATGCGCAGAATTCAAGATTAATGGTATTTTTGGCTTCGGCATCCGCCCTCGTATTGGCGTCCGGGATCGCCGTGTTAGTGGGAAATGCCCTGGGGAAATACGTGGACCCGAAGCATCTCTCCTGGATCGCCGGCATAGGGTTTGTGATGATCGGCATCTGGACGATCGCCAAGGCGTAATATCTTGCGGAATAAATTTACCGGGAACTTTTTATCATTTTTATTGTCTAATAGGGTAAAAGGAGGTTTACGATGAAAATGAGGCGTTTATTTGCGGCGGGGTTATGCGCGGCGTTATTGGTATCCTCTGCAGTGGCGTTCGCCGGGGTGAAGGACAGATACAGCGGCAAGATAGGCACCAAGAATGTGCAATTACAGAATCAGGCCATCCAGACTTTCCAGGCAGGGGACGAGGTCTCATCCGGCCTGGATGAGAAGAAATATAAATCCGCGACTCCCGCCCGGATGCCGCAATCCGCAACATACGCCGTCTATTCGACCAAATATAACGCCTCGCTAGAAGAGGATATCGCCGACGTGAAAGGCGAGGTAAATTTTGAGGTCTTCGGGAAAGGGATGGTGAGGATCCCTATAGTAAGGAAAGACGGAGTCGGCCTTATAGAAGTCAGCGTGAACCGCGGCGCGTCTTATGTAATGGCCGAAGGCAATAAATATATGCTTATCGTGGATAAGCCCGGAAAATACAGGCTCGACCTCGAATACCTTATCAAGGTCAACAGGGAGCGCGAAGGCGGCCCGGGTCAGTTCAACGTGGAGATGATGCCGTCGCCGGTGTCTGAGTTCGAATTTACGATAGCGGAGACACGGACCGACATATTCATCGAACCTTCGATAAAGACCGAGACTAAGGAAGAGAAGGACAAGACGGTCGCCTGGGCGATCATGCCGATGACGGATAATATCCTCGTGCGTTGGACAAAAGCCCTGCCTAAAGAGACGATAGCGCATGTAAAATTGGAGCCCAAGGTCTATTCGACGGTCAATAATTTCTTTTCTGTCAATGAAGGCGTGCTGCGCTGCAATACGGTAATAAATTATTCCATCCTCCAGGCGGAGATATCGGCTATGCGCGTCGAGGTCCCCGAGGACGTGACTGTCCTGGAAGTAAGGGCAGGCGACCTGCGTGACTGGAAGGTCACGAAAGAGGCAGGACACCAGCTTCTCGATGTCTACCTGAAATACGGCGTGAAGGGGAATTACAATATCGATTTCATCAGCGAAAAGCCGATAGGGGACGGTTCGATAGTGGCGCAGCTTCCGGTGATAAGGCCGTTCGGCGTCGAAAGGAACAAAGGTTTCATAG
>JAQTVK010000114.1 GCA_028706795.1 Candidatus Omnitrophota bacterium
ATCTTGCGTTTAAATATCTTCTTGGCGCCTTTTCCCTGCAATTTCGCGAAAAGGCCCTTGACAACTTTTTCCCTGGTCTTGAGCGGTATCTCGACGTCCTGCCTGTGATACCTGAATTTTCCGAACCTCTTTTCCATATTTTCGATAAGTTCAAGGATGGGCTTCTTCTCCTGCTGCATCATCTCGACGAGTAAGAGGCCGGTCAATATGCCGTCCCTTTCAGGGATGTAGTTCTTGACGCCGATACCGCCCGACTCCTCCCCGCCGACCAGGACGTTCTCGCGCTGCATCAGCTTCGCGATGTGCTTGAACCCGACCGGCGTCTCGAAGAATTTCAGGTTATAATGCCTGGCTATCTTGTTCATCAGCATCGGGCCCGCGATATTCTTTACGAGCGCGCCCCTCCAACGCCTGTTCTCTATGAAATGCAGGGCGATGAGGCACATTATCTCTCCCGGGTTGATGAACCTCCCGCCCGGGGCGACCGCGCCTACCCTGTCCGCGTCCCCGTCGGTGGCAACGCCTATGTCGTACCTGCCCCTCTTCATGATCTCCATCAGTTTTGGCATGTTGTGCGGTACCGGTTCGGGTTTTAGCCCTTCGAATGAAGGGTTCGGCTCTCCATTGATAATATCTATTTTTACCTTCGTGCCCTTTAAGACGGCGGCGTGATAGCTGTTCCCGGCCCCGTGCATCGCCTCTGCCACCACTTTGAGGCCGCAGTTCTTCAAAAGGTCAAGGTCGAGATATTTCCGGACCGCGTCGAGATATTTCGGCATCGGGTTTATTACCTCGATCTTCTTTGTCCTGACGGCCTCCTCGAGCGATACGGTCTTTACCTTGTTCTTGTATAGGAAGTCCTCGACCTTATGGGTCACGGTCTGGTCGGCAGGCGAGCCGAACGGCGTCTTTATCTTAAGCCCGCTGAATCTTCCAGGGTTATGGCTCGCAGTGATGATGAGCCCCCCGTTCAATCCCAGCAGCCTTATATTATAGCTTGTCGTAGGCGTCGGCGACGGCCTGTCGGAGAGATAAGTCTTTATGCCGTTGGCGGCCAATACTTCCGCGACCGCCTGGGCGAATTTATCGGATATGAAACGGGTATCGTAGCCGACTATGATGCGGCGCGGCGCCTTGAATTCTTTATTGAAATAATCTGCGCACGCCTGCGCGACTATCCGCACATTCTCGAACGTGAAATCCTCGGCTATCAGGCCTCTCCAGCCGTCTGTGCCGAATTTGATCTTCGATTGATCTGCCTTCTTCATCTTCTCTCCTATGTTGTTTGCTGCGCTCACCCGATATGGAGGACTTCAGAAATATTCTTTTCTTCGGATTTGTCCGCGGTCCCGATGACGGCCATGTTCAGGTGCCGGTCGCCGAAGATACGTTTGGCGACCCGCCTGACGTCATCAGGGGTTATCTTCTCTATCTCGGCGACGACTTCCTGCGGTGTGGGTATCTTCCCCTCCGCCGAAAGATGCTCGCCCATCCATAACATCTGGTCAAGCGTATCCTCCAACCCGAGGAGGAGCTGGCCTTTATAGAACTCGCGGGCGCGTCCGAACTCGTCATTGCCCACAGCCTTCTCTTTTATCTTCTTAAGTTCCTTCATTATCAGTTCGGTCGATCTTATCACATTTTTGTTGTCGAGCCCGGCCGAGACGAGAAAGGCGCCGGTGTCGTTTAATCTCTTCGTGTGCGTGTTTATTTCATACGCCAACCCGCGTTTTTCGCGCAATTCGCGGAAGAGGCGGCTTGACATATTGCCTCCGAGGATTATATTCAACAGCGTCAGCGCGTATTTATCGGGGTCTCCGCGTCCGAAGGCACGGACGCCTATTGCCAAGTGTGCCTGCTCGGTCGTTTTCGATAGGACCCTGAGGTTCGGCTTCTTCTGCGCTTCCGAGGCATTTTTATATGAGGATTTAGGGCCGATACGCGCGGCATCCAGATATTTTTCACAGGATGAGAAAAACCTGTCCGCATCAAGGTTCCCCGCGGCCGATACGATTATATTAGCGGGGTTATAATATTTATTTTTATAACCGTATATATCCTTCCTCTTCATATCCGAGACGGTCTTGACAGTGCCGGCGAGGTTCCGCCCGAGAGGCTGGTCCGGCCAGAGCAGTTCCATGAGCATGTCCTGGACGTGGTGGTTCGGAAGGTCCATGTAAAGCTTGATCTCTTCCTTGATCACCGTCTTCTCTTTCTTGATATCGCCCGGGTCGAGTTTTGCGTTCAGGACCATGTCGGAAAGGATGTCGAGGGCGGTGTCCATATCCCTGCTTAGAACCTTGACAAGATAGCAGGTGAACTCCTCGGAGGTGAAGCCGTTCATTGCCCCGCCTCTCCCTTCGATAGCCTCTTTTATATCGTCGTTCGTCCTCTTTTTCGTCCCCTTGAAAAGGAGGTGCTCAAGGAAATGCGAGACGCCGCTCACCGCCTTCGGCTCGTAGCGCGCGCCGACGTTAAGCCAGATGCCTATAGCGATGGAGTCCCTGTCAGGTATCTCCCTAGCCGTGAACCGCGCGCCGTTATCAAGGGTCTTGAACTTATACATTATGCTTCAGCCTTTCGAGGTATGATTCCAGGATCAATTGCGCGGCCATCTTGTCTATGACGCTCTTCCTCTTCTTTCTCGATACATCGGCGGATATTAGGAACTTTTCGCTCTCTTTGGTGGATAACCTCTCGTCGTAAGTATAGACCGGGATGGAAAGGCGGCCCTTCAGGGTCTCGACAAATTCGTTCACTTTTTCGGCGCTCTTGCCTTTAGTCCCGTCCATATTTATCGGCATCCCTACGACTACCGACTCAGCCTTATATTCGGCGACGATCTTTCCTATCTCTTTCAGGTCGGTCTCCGGGTCTTTCCTTGTTATGACGGTAACGCCCTGGGCGGTTATACCTAGCGGGTCGCTTACCGCCACGCCTATCCTTTTCTCCCCGGCGTCCAGCGCCAACACTCTCATAGGCATCTCTTAAGGTCCTTGTCCGATTTCATGAGCCCGACAAGCCTCTTGACGTCCTGCGCCCTGTCGCGGCTGCAGACAAGCACGCAATCGCCGTCGCGGACCACTATAATATCGGATACGCCTATAGTCCCGATTATGCCTTGTGAGGAGACTATCACCGAATTTTTAGTATCTATCTCCTTATGGGACCCGATCGTGAAATTACCGTCCTTATCTGTCGTAAGATGGCGCGCGAGCGAATCCCAGGAGCCGAGGTCATCCCAGTAGAATTTCCCTTCGACCGCGAATATCCTCTTCTCTTTTTCCAGGACGCCGTAGTCTATCGAGATCTCCTCGAGGTTGGGATAGACGCTGTTCAGTTGTCCGTAAAAGCCGAAATGGCCGATGCTCGGTTCCAGCAGCTGGAGGCCGAGATACAGCCTCGGCAGGTTCTCTTTTATCGCGTCGAGGATGCTCGTCGCCTTCCATATGAAGATGCCGCCGTTCCAATAATACCTCTTCTCTTTCAGGAATTTCATGGCGTTCCGGAGGTTCGGTTTCTCTACGAACGCCATGACCCTATGTACCTTCGCCTTAAGGCCGGGGCCTTTTATCCTGAACTGGCCGCTCGTATCTATCCTCAGGTATCCGTATCCTGTCGCCGGGAAAGTGGGTTTTACACCGATCGTCACAAGGCCGTTAGATGCTTCGGCGACCTTTACGCCGGTCAAAGGGGCGTCTATGAATTTATCTTTTTCCTTTATGAGGTGGTCTGACGGCAGGACGATCATCGTCGCCTGGGGATCAAGTTTCTTTATTATCATCGCGGCGAGCCCGCATGCCGCCGCGGTATTTTTCGAGGCCGGCTCGGCGATTATGTTCTTTATGGACGGGAGGTCGGCTTTTATCGAGC
>JAQTVK010000115.1 GCA_028706795.1 Candidatus Omnitrophota bacterium
TGACTTCTATAAGCAGATATACAAAAAGGTTATTGCCGGCAAAGATGCCCTGCCGTATGAATTTGAGACGCTGGAGCATGAGATACGCCATGTAATAATAGACGAGCAGGAGCACACGGCGGAATTATCCATGCTGCTCGGAAAATAGGAGGGAGTGATGGCGCAGTTAAAGGAACTGTTCCAGGACGCGGACTGGAAGGCCGAAAAGCACGTGCCGGTGATAGAAGCACCTGCAAAGACCAAAAAACAGGAGGCCGTATCCGTCACCGTGACCGTGGGGAAAGAGATACCTCATCCCAACACTACTGAGCACCATATCCGATGGGTAGAAGTATATTTCCATCCGAAAGGAGAAAAATTCCCCTATCAGATAGGCCGGTTCGAGTTCAATGCCCATGGTGAATCCGTCCAGGGGATAAACACAAGTACCGTATATACTCAGCCTTCGGTCAAATGCAGTTTCAAGACCGAAAAACCGGGGATCATCCTTACTTCCTCTTACTGCAACATACACGGCCTGTGGGAAAGCTCCCAAGAGTTGACGGTAGAATAACGCCGAGAGAAAAGGAGAATACCGGATGAAGGCAAAAATCAACCCGGATATCTGCATAGGCTGCACATTATGCGTGCAGACCTGTCCGGATGTCTATAAAATGGAGGGAGAGAAGGCGGTGGTTTACGTCGCCGTCGTTTCTAAAGCCGTCGAGGCCGCCTGCAAGCAGGCAGCGGATGAATGCCCCGTGACGGCGATCATAATAACAGAATAGCGTATTCCGTAATTTCTGCTATAATATGACACATGAAGAAATTAGTCCTTGTGACCGGTTCGGCCGGTCTCGTAGGTTCGGAGTGTGTCAGATTTTTTTCTCACAAAGGTTTCGGCGTCATCGGCGTCGACAACAACATGAGGAAAAAATTCTTCGGCGACGCGGGTTCAGTTGATTGGAACAGGGACCTCCTGCTCAAGACCGCCCTGGATTACGTCCATCATAGCTTCGATATACGCGATAAGGCCGCTGTCGAAGGCCTTTTCGCAAAATACGATTTCGACCTTATAATCCACGCAGCGGCCCAGCCCTCGCATGACTGGGCGGCCAGGGAACCTTCCACGGATTTCGATATAAACGCCGGGGGGACGCAGACCCTCCTGGAAAATTTCAGGCTGCGCGCCCCAAAGGCGGTCTTCATCTTCCTTTCGACGAACAAGGTCTACGGGGACAATCCCAACAGGCTTCCCCTGGTCGAGCTCGGGAAGAGATTCGAGCTGCCCGAGGACCACAAATTTTTCAACGGTATAGACGAATCCTTCAGCATAGATAACTGCCTCCACAGCCTCTTCGGCGCCTCAAAGGCCGCCGCCGATATACTCGTCCAGGAATACGGCAGGTATTTCGGCCTCAAGACCGCCGTATTCAGGTGCGGCTGCATAACAGGACCCTATCATTCCGGGGCCGAGCTTCACGGTTTCTTGTCATACCTGGTGAAATGCTGCATCTCGGGGAAGAAATATACGGTCTTCGGCTATAAAGGGAAACAAGTGCGCGATAACATCCATTCCCGCGACCTGGCCGAGGCGTTCTACCAATTCTATCTCAAACCCCGCTCCGGAGAGGTCTATAATATGGGCGGGGGCAGGGGCGCCAGCGTCTCGGTCCTCGAGGCGATAGGGCTTTGCGAAACAGTCTCCGGAAGGAAATTCTCTTACGAATATGTTGACCGCAACAGGATAGGCGACCATATCTGGTGGATATCAGGCCTCTCGAAATTCATGGCGCATTATCCCGGCTGGAAGGTCTCTTACGATGCCCGCAAACTCATCGAGGATATATTCGTCCAACAAAAAGAATTGTCCGGAAATAAATGAAAAGATCCGCTGTCTTTAATATTTTCTTCTGGTCGGCTGTCTCCATCGCCGTCATAGTCACAGGCGTCTCGCTTTCCATGAGGGGCGGCAGGGACCTGAAGGTCGGGCTTTACGGGGTGGACCAGGTGATGCACGGCAAGTCCCCGTATGATAACATCTCCGACGTTAACCGTCCGCTCTTCCGTTACGCGCCGGGAATGACGATCCTCCAATATCCCTTTATGCTGAAAAGCAAGATGGCCGAATTCTCGCCCGTGGAACCGTTAGCTTTCGAAGGCATGCTGCCTTCCATATTCGCCTGGTACCTGGCCGAACTCGCGGCGGTAGCGCTCAGCGGGTTGATACTGCTCCGGCTTATCCCGTCGCGGACAAAAGAGGAAGGGCGGCGGAACCTGAAGATAAGCCTTCTCCTTGCCTTTCCTTTCCTGTTATATGAATTGGCAAACAGCCAGAACAAGCTCATCGCCCTGTTTTTCCTGCTGACGGCACTTTTATTGTTCAAGGAAAAAAGGAACTTTTTTTCGGCCGTCTACTTCTGCCTCGCCCTGACCGTATACAGCCCCTTACTGGTTTTCATCCTTTATTTCATCATAAAAAGCAGGGGAAGGTTCATCCCCAGCTTCGTCGCGGGCGTTTTTGTCATTTTTTTCCTGGTCCCTTCCGCGGTATTCGGCATAGGGTTTAATAACTACCTGCTGGGAGAATGGTTCGACCGCGCCATCAAACCGTTCTCTGCCGCGTCTTCTTACGTAAACTACCTCGACATGAGGGTCAGCAACCAATCGCTGCCCGGGGCCGTCGGAAGGCTGCTGGCGCCGGGCGGGACCGATGATTTCCGTTATCTCGTCTCCCCGGAGTTGATCCACCTGATAATCAGGGCCCTTTCGGCGGTGATCGTCTTATTCTCATGCATTGCGGCCTGGAAAAATCCTAAAGAAGCTTCGCAGGGCCTGCTCTATCCGGTTTTTTTGATGCTCGCTCTTTTGCTTCCCCAATATTGCATTTATTACACCTGGGGTTGGACGTTTGTCTTTTATTTCGCCGTCCTTAACTATGCCGGGCGCGCGGAAGCCCCTGAGGCCGGGGGAAAATCCCTGCTTATGGCCTCATCGGCCTTGTTTATTTCCACCTGCCTGGTATTTGTGCCTGTCTTCAAAAGCATTTCCCTTATTTCGTGGGCCACCCTGGTCTTATGGGCGTTGATGATAAAAATCCTTATCCGGCAGGCCCCGCGGCTTAAGAAGGCAGGTGCGCCATGAAAGGGAACCTCTCGGCTGTCTTGATCGCCCATAACGAGGAAGAGAATATCGGCGGGATGCTCGAAGGCCTGTTGGGTAATTACCGCGACGAACTGCTCGAGATCATCGTGGTCAACGATTCCAGCACGGACCGGACATCGGATGTCGTCCGGGCCTGGATGGGCCGCGACAGCAAAGTCAGGCTGATAGAAAAAGGCCGGCCGAGCGGGGCCGGGCTCGCCTTAAAAACGGGCTTTAAGAACGTCAGCCCAAAGGCCGATTATGTCCTTACGATGGATTCGGATTTTATAGAGAATATCAAGGAGGTGCGGTCGCTTATCGAGGCAGCGGAAGGGGAAGGGAGTGACGGGGCGATAGGCTCGCGGTATATGAAAGGCGGGAAGCTGGTCAATTACCCGCTCGCGAAGAAGATAATGAACCGTTCGTTCCATTTTATCGTCGGGGCGCTCTTCAATATAAGGCAGAAAGACCTCACTAATAATTTTAAACTTTATAAGGCGGAGATAATCCGCGGCCTGCCGTGGAGGAGCGACGATTTCGCCATAAACGCGGAAACGGGCATATTTCCCATCGTTGCGGGATATAATATCGCGGAAGTCCCGGTATCATGGATACAGAGGGGAGCCGGGATGGGAAAGTCGAAGTTCCGCCTCTTCAAGGTGGGCTGGAGCTACATCAAGGTCATCGGGTATGCCCGGGGGCTTTCAATAAGGAAAAAGACTTCCCGCAAGTTTTGTTGATATAACC
>JAQTVK010000116.1 GCA_028706795.1 Candidatus Omnitrophota bacterium
AGTCAGCATCCTGCCACAATAACAAGAAGCCGAAAGCCAAGGTGTTTGTAGATACCGCGAAGATCGAGGTCAAAGCAGGCCACGGCGGCGACGGTTGCTCGAGTTTGTATAAGGACAGGTATTCCCGCTACCCGGTCATGAACGGCGGGCCCGGCGGGAACGGCGGCAACGTCGTCATACGCGCGAACGAGAACATACACACCCTCCTGGACTTCCAATACCGCAGGCATTTCAAGGCCCACAAAGGCGAGAACGGCTCATCCAATAATAGGAACGGGAAGACCGGGGAGGACTGCGTCATCGAGGTCCCGGTAGGGACTATAGTTGCTGATTTCGAGAACGGCCGCGTCTTAAGGGACCTGACCGCCGCCGGCGAGATTTTTATCGTCGCCAAGGGGGGCCGCGGAGGGCGCGGCAACGCCTGTAAAAAACCCGCGACACCGGGCGAGCCCGGCGAAGAGAAGATACTCTCGTTCGAGTTGAAATTAATAGCCGATTGCGGGCTTCTCGGCTTCCCGAACGCCGGCAAATCCTCGCTCATCTCGTTCATCTCCAAAGCCAAGCCGAAGATCGCGGCGTACCCGTTCACTACATTACAGCCGGTGCTCGGAATAGTCGAATATAAGGACGGCCGCCATTTCAAGATAGCCGACATCCCCGGGCTGATAGAAGGCGCGCATGAGGGCAAAGGGCTCGGCCATAAATTCCTTAAACATATCGACCGCACGAAAGTGCTGGTGCATATCATAGACATGGCCGGGGTGGACGGCAGGGACCCGCTCGAAGATTACAAAATATTAAATAACGAATTGAAGCAGTACGGTACAAGCGCTGAGAAAAAACCGCAGATATTGGTCGCCAATAAGATGGATATCGCCGCGGCCCGAGAGAACCTAAAAAGGTTTAAAGAAAAAATAAAAAAGGATATAATACCTATATCGGCCAAGACCGGTGACGGCACAAAGGAATTGGTCGAAATGATCGTAAAAAAACTGGGTGAGACAAAATGAGGGAAAAATATCTTTCAAATTTAAAATTAGTGGTCGTTAAGGTCGGGACATCGACATTAGCGTCGAAGTCCCATCCCCTGGATAAGACTGTCGTAAAGAATATCTCCGATCAGATATGCGAAATGTTGGATAAGGAGACAAAGGTCGTCCTTGTAAGTTCCGGCGCTATCGGCGCCGGGATGCACCTTCTCGGGTTGAAAGCCCGCCCTAAGGCTCTCGACCATCTTCAGGCTGCCGCGGCTATAGGTCAGGCCCAGCTGATGAAGGCTTATGACGAATATTTCAAGGAACACGGCCGCAAGGTCGCGCAGGTTTTATTGACGCGCGACGATTTCGAAGAGAAAAAGAGGCGCGCCAACGTAAAGAGCACGCTCCAGACAATCCTCGAATACGGCGCGGTCCCTATTATAAACGAGAACGACACCGTCTCGGCTGATGAGATAAAGTTCGGCGACAACGATACGCTTGCTGCCCTTGTCACTAAACTGCTTGGGGCGGATCTTCTCATAATACTCTCCGATGTTGACGGCCTTTATCGTCATATAGGGAAGAAAGAATTGATTGCTAGAGTAGAAGTTATAAGTAGCAAGATAGAAAAGCTCGCTTGCGGCACAGATAAGGAGACGTGTGTCGGCGGGATGTCGACGAAGATAAAGGCCGCTAAGGCAGTGACCGAGGCCGGCATACCTATGGTCATCGCCAACGGGAAGACCGAAGAAATCCTGACGAGCATCACCAAGGGCGTCGCCGTTGGGACTACCTTTATACCTCGGTCAGAAAAGAGTTCGTCTTAAATGAGCGACTTGAAAAAAGATATAATCGCAATTGCCCGTGACGCGAAGAAAGCGTCTTTCCTTATGGGCCAGATATCGTCCGCGGTAAAAGAGAAGGCGCTGCTCGCGATGGCTGACCGGATCGAGAAGAACAGCGCCGCCATAATCGCCGCGAATAAAAAGGACGTGAAAGCCGCGCAGGCGAAAAAACTTAACACGGCTTTCATTGACCGGCTCACGTTGAACGAGAAACGTATAAAGTCCATGGCCGGATCTCTGCGCCAGGTAGCGGCCCAACACGACCCTATCGGCGAGGTGATAAAGATGTGGACGCGCCCGAACGGTTTATGGATCGGGAAATTAAGGGTTCCGCTCGGCGTCATCGGAGTCATATATGAGTCTCGCCCGAATGTCACGGCCGATTGCATCGGCCTGTGCCTCAAGGCCGGGAATTGCGTGATATTGCGCGGCGGCAGTGAGGCTATAAACTCCAACATCGCTATTTTTGATATCCTAAACGGCGCGGCAAAAGATAACAGTATCCCTGAAGGAGCTATCAGCATGGTAAAGACGACCGACAGGAAGGCCGTCCATATCCTGCTGACTTTAAGCGATTACGTGGACCTTATCATCCCCAGGGGCGGCGAGAGCCTGATAAAAGAAGTCGCGCAACGTTCGAAGATCCCTGTCCTCAAGCACTATAAGGGGATATGCCACATCTATGTCGACGAAGACGCGGACCTCAACATGGCCGAGAAGATATGCTTCAATGCCAAGGTCCAGAGACCTTCGGTCTGCAACGCGATGGAGACCCTCCTCGTAAGCGAAGATGTCGCGGCGAGGTTTTTGCCTTCGATGGCAAAGAAATACAAAGAGGCGGGCGTCGAGTTGAGGGGCTGCCCTATGACCAGGAGAATTGTAAAAGGGATAAAGGCGGCGGCCGAGAAAGACTGGTCGACGGAATATCTCGACCTGGTACTTTCAATAAAGGTTGTCAAGGACCTGCGCGAGGCTGTCGAACATATAAACAAATACAGCACGAAACTTTCGGACGCTATCGTGACCGAGAACTACCATAACGCTGTCGAGTTCCTCCGCAAGGTCGACTCGGCTGCGGTCTATGTCAACGCCTCGACGCGTTTTACCGACGGCGGCGAGTTCGGGTTCGGCGCCGAGATAGGCATCTCGACCGATAAGTTCCACGCCCGCGGCCCGGTCGGGGTAGAGGAACTCACAAGTTACAAATATATAATCTACGGCGACGGACAGATAAGGGAGTGACAACATGCGCATAGGCATTCTCGGCGGCACATTTAATCCCATCCATGTCGGCCATCTCGTCCTGGCCGAAGAGGCGAGGGAGAAGCTTAACCTCGACAAGGTAATATTCGTCCCGGCATATATACCGCCGCACAAGAAGGACGAAGAGCTTGCCGAGCCGAACGACAGGTTTAAGATGGTCGAGCTGGCGCTGAGGGGCAATTCGGATTTCGAGGTGTCATCGTTCGAGATCGAGGCGAAGACGACTTCCTATTCGGTGGAGACGCTGAAGGCCTTCAAGCAGAAATACGGCGAGGAGACCAAGCTCTTCTTCATAACCGGCGCGGATTCGCTGGGCGAGATATATTCGTGGAAGGAGATCGACCAGATATTCAAGCTCTCGAATTTCATCGTGGCCAATCGCCCTGGATACGAAATAGGGAACGTCCCGAACGGCATCGATGTCGTCACTATAACCTCCCTGGAGATATCATCCTCGCTTATAAGGAAGAAACTAAGGGAAGGAAAGTCGATAAGGTATCTCGTCCCGGAACCGGTGAGGGAATATATCATAGCCCGAAGGCTTTACAGATAACGGAGGAAGACGATGAGGAATTATTACGTTACGCCTGAAGGCCAGCTCCGCAAGGATATACCAGTCGAGGAATTCCGCCAGGCCCTCACAGCCCCGAATTCGCTGCTGTGGGTGGATATGGAAGCCCTCGAGGACAGCGATATAGAGAGCCGGATGGACGTATTCGGCCTCGACCCGCTGACCATAGAAGACTGCATAATGGTCAACGCCAGGCCGAAGGTGGAGGATGT
>JAQTVK010000117.1 GCA_028706795.1 Candidatus Omnitrophota bacterium
GGAAAAAAACTATTTTTCCTAGCGGCCTTATTGTCACTCGCCTCGCCGGTTTTCCCTAAGGATGCGGACATTCAGAAGCCGGCCGTCGCCGGCTCATTCTATCCCGCAGAGTCGGTATTACTAGCCGGGCAGATCAATAATTACCTGAACGACGCCAAACCAGAGCCGGTAAACGGAAATATAATAGCGCTCATCTCTCCGCATGCCGGTTATATTTATTCCGGTCCTGTCGCGGCTTACGCTTATAAGGCGATATCCGGGAAACAATACGACACAATCGTTGTAATAGGGATAAGCCACCACGTCCTCTTCGACGGGGTAGCCTATCTCGAGAAAGATTTTTACCGTACTCCGCTCGGCGACGTCCCCATAGACCTTGAATTCACCCGTAAATTGGCAAGGGCCGAAAAAAATGTATTATGCAAGAATCCCCATGCGTTCGAAGAAGAGCATTCGGCAGAGGTCGAGATCCCGTTCCTCCAGATGTCGGTAAAGGATTTTAAGATAGTCGTCCTGTTGATGGGGCGTCCGGATTATGTCACGTGCAACAAGCTTGCCAGGGGTATAGTTAAAACAATTAAGGAGAGCGGCAGGAGGGCCCTGATAGTGGCGAGCACGGACCTTTCGCATTATTTTAAATATGATGATGCTATAGCTAAGGACCGCGTCACATTATCCGAACTGCTGAATTTTGACGCGAGCCGTTTCGCCGAGGCGGCATCGGCCGGCGAGTGCCAGCTTTGCGGCTCAGGGCCGGTAGTAACCGCCATGATCGTAGGCAAGGACCTGGGCGCAGATAAAATACAGATCCTCAAGTACGCCAATTCCGGCGATACGGCAGGCGACAAGAGCAGGGTCGTCGGTTACGCGAGCGCGGTCATCTACAAATCCAAAGAGGAGGAGAGGATGTTGAACTCCGGGCAGAAGAAGGAACTTTTGAATATAGCGCGCAAGACCGTCGAGTCCTACGTCAAAAACGGCAAGGTACCGGAATTTAAGGAGGTTGACCCCGGCCTGCTCAGCCAGGAAGGGGCATTCGTGACTTTGCACAAAAAGGGGGAACTCAGGGGATGTATCGGGAACATTATCGGGTCGCAGCCCCTCTGGATGACGGTCCGCGATATGGCGGTGGAGTCTTCAACAAAAGATCCCAGGTTTGAGCCTGTCGCGCCGGATGAATTAAAAGATATAAAAATAGAGATATCCGTCCTTTCCCAGCCGAAACTGGTCCGGGACATAAACGAGATAAAAATGGGTACGCACGGCGTGATCGTAAAGCGCGGTTTCAATAGCGGCGTCTTCCTTCCGCAGGTGGCTACGGAAACAGGCTGGTCGAGGGATGAGTTCCTTTCAAATCTCTGCGCCCATAAGGCCGGGCTCCCGGCCGATGCCTGGAAAGACAAGAAGACGGAGTTGTATACCTTTACCGCGCAGGTCTTCGGAGAGGAACAGCCTTGAGCAGATTTTATGTGCCGCCGGAGTGCGTAGCCGACGGGAAGATCATGATCCGCGGCGATGAGCTCCATCACGCCAGGGATGTCATGCGTCTCGCCTCAGGCGATGTGATAGCGGCCTTTGACGGTTCAGGCAAGGAATATCACGGCGTAATATTGGACGTTGGCAAGGAACAGATGACCGTCAGGATAGATAAAACGATCGAAAGGAAAGTCGAAGGCTGCAGGCTGATACTGGTCCAGGCGCTCCCGAAATTGGACAAAATGGACCTTATTATAGAAAAGGCGACAGAGCTGGGGGTCGCGAAGATAATACCTGTCACGACAGGACGGACCGTCGTCCGGACGGACGCGAAAAAGGAAAATTCAAAAGCGGAACGCTGGAGGAAGATAACCCTGGTCGCCGCCAAACAATGCGGCAGAAGCACGATACCGGAGGTAATGCCGGTAACTGGGTTTGCGGATGCCTTGAAGGCCTTAAACGACGCGGAGATCAAGATAATACCCTCTCTTTCCGGAAATACGAAGGCCCTGAAAGAAGTCCTGAAGGGCCGGAAGGTAAAGTCGGCCGCTGTTTTTATCGGGCCGGAAGGGGATTTTACGGAGAAGGAAATAAATGACGCGGAAGCAGCGGGCGCTATACCCGTCTCTCTCGGCCCGGAAGTCCTCAGGTCCGAGACCGCAGCTATCTGCGCGCTCTCGGTCCTTAACTATGAATTGAGGTGGTAGATGGCTATTAGGGACGGCATGCTTATAGGCGAGATGCTGATAATCGATAAGGTGATCACTCCGGAACAGCTGGAGATGTGCCTTAACGAGCAGAAGAAGTCCGGGAAATTCATCTGCCAGATAATCGCAGACCTCGGTTTCGCCGCAGAGGATAAGGTACTTACTGTCCTTTCCCGGAAGCTCGGCATACCTTACGTAAAACTCAAGGAGAGGAATATACCCAAACCGGTTGCGGAGAAAGTCCCCGCGAGGTTCGCGGTCCATTATAAATTAATGCCCATCGAGGAGAAGGAAGGCATCCTCTCCATAGTCGTGACCGACCCGCTCGATCTGCATACCCTTGACGACATAAAACTCATTTTGGGCTGCGAGGTCAGGCCGCTCCTGGGCAGTGAAAAGGATATCATCGAGGCGATAAAGAAATATTACGGCATAGGCGCCGATACGATCGAGAGCATCATGGCCGAGACCGCCGCCTCGGGCGGATCTTCCGCCGGGGCACTTGCCGCCGAGGAAGCCGAGGAGCTTGTCGAGGACGCCTCTATAATAAAATTCGTGAACCAGATAATCCAGCAGGCTTACCACGACCGGGCGACAGACATCCATATAGAGCCTTACGAGGACGAACTAAAGGTCCGCTACAGGATAGACGGCGTGCTGTATGACGCCGCCATTCCCCCGAATATCAAGTATTTCCAGTCCGCGATAATTTCCAGGATCAAGATAATGTCGAACCTCAATATTGCCGAACACCGCCTTCCTCAGGACGGCAGGATGAAGGTGAAAGTCGGGCAGGAAGACCTTGACCTTAGGGTGTCGATATTGCCGACGCCGTACGGCGAAAGCGTAGGCATAAGGCTCCTATTCTCGAAGATGCTTTACAGCCTTGAGGAACTGGGTTTGGCCGATTTTGACCTTAAGATACTGAACGAGATGATAAAAAGGCCGCACGGCATCATACTCCTGACCGGGCCTACCGGCTCCGGGAAGACGACGACCCTTTACGCCTGCCTCTCGAAGATCAATAATCGGGAACTCAAGATACTTACGATCGAAGACCCGATAGAATACCATCTTAAGGGGATCACGCAGATCCAGGTCCATCCCAAGGTCGACCTGACTTTCGCGAACGGGCTAAGGTCTATGCTCAGGCATGACCCGGATGTCATGATGGTAGGAGAGATAAGGGACGTCGAGACCGCCGAGATAGCGATAAGGGTAGCCCTTACCGGGCATCTCGTATTTTCGACCCTGCACACCAACGACGCGGCCGGCGCGACGACACGCCTGCTTGATATGGGCATAGAGCCGTATCTTGTGGCTTCGTCGGTCGAGTGCGTTATCGCCCAGAGGCTCGTCCGCCTTATTTGCCCGAAATGTAAACGGCCGGCGAAAGACGCGAAGGTGGTCCTGCAGGAACTCGGGATGAAGGACGTGCCGAAGGATGCAGAGATATACGAAGGCAAGGGATGCGAGGCATGCAAATTTACCGGTTACCGCGGGAGGACGGCCATACATGAGTTCCTCGTATTGAACGAGGAGATACGCGAGATCGTCCTCAACCACAAGTCGGCAGACCAGATAGGGAAGAAGGCCGTGAGCCTGGGGATGAGGACCTTGCGCAATGCG
>JAQTVK010000118.1 GCA_028706795.1 Candidatus Omnitrophota bacterium
AATGGTAGATAATGTCCTTCCGGTCGCATACCCTGGCCAGGTTGTTGCCTATAAGCTCCACGCGCTCCTGCATGTGCTTATCTTCGACAAGCTTGACCTGCCTCTCGATCTGCTTGGCGATGGCATCCCCTTGCGCCACTTCCGCCTCGGTGGACGTATTGACAGGCTCATCCCTGCCGGTCACAGGATTATATTCCGCATAAACCGGCGCGAAGACCAGAAGAGCGGGAAAAAGCGCCAAAAGGACGGGGAGTTTCATGGTAATAAATTAACATATTGCAAAAAAGAAGTAAAGCCCTTATAATAACGGATGTGAGATATCTTATGCTACTGGTCCTAATCGCCGGCACCGTCTTTTCCGCCTCCGGCTGCGCGGAAAAAGGCCCCAAAAAAGAGGTTATTGCCGCAATAGGCGACTATACCTTATATAAAGAGGATTTCCTCTCGGAATTATCGCTTTACCCGCCGGAATACCGCAATAATGTCCCCAAAGAACGGCTCCTGAACGATATAATAGAAAAAAAGGTCCTGCTCCTGGAAGCCCGGCGCCAGGGCCTGGACAGGGACCCTGATTTCATGAAGATGGTCGAGCGGTTCTGGGAGCAGAGCCTCCTGCGTTCGCTCTTGAATAAGAAGTCGGAAGAGTTCCTCTCCTCGATCCCCGAGACGGAAAAAGACCGCAACCGGAAGGCGAGCGGGATGATCAAGGCGTGGATCGCCGGCCTCGAGAAGGACACGAAGATCGATATCAACAGGGAAGCCCTCGAGAAGATAAACATAAAATGACAAACGCCCCCGGACCGAAGAACAGGAGAAGGAATTATTTCATAAAGAAAAAATTCCAGGCGAGTTTCATAGTCAAGTTCTGCCTCCTCCTGATATTGGCATGTCTTATAATGAGCGCCATATCCCTCCTCCTCACGAAAGAGACCGTGACTACGAGTTTCGAAGGCCTGAGGCTTATAGTAAAGTCAACCGCCGACTACATACTGCCTGTCCTGGCCTCAAGCGGCATGATAGCGGTCGTGCTCGTAAGCCTCGCGACCATAGCGGTGCTCCTTTTTATATCCCACCGTATCTATGGGCCCATATACCGGCTGGAAAAAGACGTCACGGAGATCGGAAAGGGCAACCTGACCGTGGAAGTCCGCCTCAGGGAGCACGATGAGTTCAAGGGGCTGGGCGAGATAATAAATGACATGGTCAGCGAAATAAGCCATCCCCTCTCCTCCTCGCAGGCCAGGATAAAGGAGCTGGAAGAAGAGGTCGGGGCGGTAAGGTCCCTCCTGCGCTCGAAGGGCGCACCTGAAGGCGAGATAGAGAAAAAATTGGGGGATATCGAAAAAAAGATCGGGCAGGTAAAGAACAGCCTCTCTTATTTCAGGATATCCCCGTTATTTTTGTTCCTGTTCCTTTTCGCCGCGGCGACCGCCCCGGCGAGCGTCATCTCCGAGGACGGCCGGTTCTCCGATGGCAGCGACTGGACGAGCGTAAACAGCCTCTATTGCACCGTATTCTTTAAGGACGGTGTCAATCTCGCGTCGGTAAACAACAGGATAGACACATACAAGATAGATTATGGGCTTACGGAAAAACCGGTACGCGCAGGCGATGAAATAAAAGATGAGATAGCCTACAAATTCGACCTTATATTCTCGAAGGTGCAGGAGATACTCGACATGAGGCCGAAAGGCCTCCGCCTGAACGTTAGGATATATAAGGGGCAGGACGACCTTGACAGGGTATATGTAGAGATATTCAGGCAGGATAACAAGTTCATAGCCTATTACATCTTCAAGCTAAACACCCTTTTCGCCAGCGAACAGAAGGTCTCGGCCAATGTCCTCGCCCACGAGATAGCACATTGCGTAGTCGACCATTACTTTTCGGTCATCCCTCCCACTAAAGTCGCGGAGATGATAGCGCAATACGCGGACGCCCACTTAAGGGAGTGATTATCCCTGAGGGGGCTAATTAGGTTTCTTGCCTACCCTGGGCGGCTCGAGGCCCGCGTAACCCTTTGACCATAATTCCTTGAGGGCGTAATACGCCTTTTTGGGTATCCTCTTGTTGACGCCGTTATCTTTCTCGAGGCTTTGCCCGATAATGCCGTACCACTCCTCATTCATGTTCATATGGCCTTCCGCCTCGATATCGAAATAATAGGAGCCGTTCGACCAGCCGGCCGCCTCGTCCTGCACGAACCAGCCTGCGGGATTGGACGAATCGTGTTTCCACCATTCATCATTCCACTCGAATATACAGCCTCCCAGCACTGTCCCTTTACCCGTCATGCCGTAGGTATTGCGGAGCATCTCCTTCCACTGGGATACGAGGAATTTGACCTGGTCGTCCTCGTCCTCTTTTTTCGTGAGGGAATTGAACCTGTCGCAGCCGAATTCGATCAACAGTATAGGCTTTCCGAGCCGCTTATCCGCCTGCTCCCATGTGTTGCCGAAACTTATCCCGCGGTATGAAATGAGGCCGAGGATGTCCACATCCGGCGTCAACGGCTTCGCGATCTCGAGGTAAAAGACTTCGCCGTTCCCCATCGCGACCGGATGGTTCGGGTCCATCTTCTTTATCTCCCGGGCTATATCGTTCACGAAGGAATAATATATCTTCGCCTTGGCATTCGCCCTTTCTTTCGGGTCCTCGATCGCGTCCAGTTCCGCCGAGCCCCAGGAAGCTATCTGGTCGTCGAAACTGTAATTATTCTCATTGCCCAGCACCCACATCAATATCCCGGGTTCGTCCTTATAGGCCTTGACTATGCTCAGGACCTGTTCTTTTAACAACTGCCTGTAATTTTCGTCGGCATAATCCGGGGGCGGGATATCGTATATCCCGAGGTTATGGCCGAGGATCGTGCGGACGCCGAATTTCTGGAAAAGGTCATTTATGACCTGCTTGACCTCTTTCGGGTCTTCCCCCGGCTGATAGATGCGCACCGTATTGATGCCGGCATCCTTCATTAGCTGCCCGTCGACCAGCCACGGCTTCGCCGGGTCGCCCCACCAGTTGTAGGTATAGTCATACCCCGGAGGTATGGGTTGATAGCATACTCCTGTAACAAGATACGGCTCACCGCCGACCAAAAGCCTGTAATGGCCGGTTTTCAACAGCCTCTCCAGGACAACTTTTTTTGTCTTAGCGGCGGGCTCCTTCGAAACCCTGCTCAGGAAGAAACCCGCGCCGATGAAGACAGCCAACAGTAAAAGCGCCAGCAAAACCACAAAATAACGCCTTTTCCTGCGGCCCCTTCTTACGTGATGGCCTTCATGGTGGTTCTCGTGATGTCCGGGATGATGGCTTGTATGATGGTCCATATTTTATTTACTCGTAATAGATATCATCGAGGAAAATAGTGAAACCGTTCGGGTTCTCGGCGGCGCTTGCGGACCAGCAGAAACCTCCGGAGATATATGTAAGGTCTTTCCCGACCAGGTCTATCGTATATTCTTTCCAGTCGCGCGTGAGGGTGATCGGCCCGATCGAAACGGAGTCCGAATCGGCGTATTCACCCGTAATGCCGCCGACCTTGACCTCGGCCAATACCTCTCCGCCTCTTTCTCCGCGCGCCCAAAAGGTAAGTTTCTTCGCGCCTGTCAGGTCAAACCCGCCCTGCCTCGTCCCCCAGTTGTTCGCCGGGTTCTGCCAGAAGATGCCGGCCCAGCCTGCGCCCTGTTTCTGCTCGGCCGTGTAGACTATCTTTATGCAGGTAGTCCCGCCATGAGGGTTATCCTTGTGCCCTAAATCGATCTTTATGTC
>JAQTVK010000119.1 GCA_028706795.1 Candidatus Omnitrophota bacterium
TCATGGGAACGACGTTCACCGGGGCATTCAGCCTCGTCATGGATAAGTTCCTCGGCATACACGAAAGTTACCTGTCGACGCCGCTTACCCGGTTCGACCTCGTCGCCGGCACGATAATGAGCGGAGTACTTATCACGACGATAATGTCGATAATTGTCATGATAGGCGGCCTTCTGTTAACAGGGATAAAACTTGCCGGAGGCATAAGCACTTTCCTGCTCCTGCTGGTCATGATGGTGATTACCTCTCTTGGGCTGTTAAGCATGATATTCACGGTCCTGGGACGGGCGGACCATCCGAGGATAGTCGGTGTGCTGGTCGGTTTCCTGAACGTTATATTCTATTTTCCGAGCGGAGCGGTCTATCCGATAGAGAGCCTGCCCAACTGGTTAAGGGCTTTCGCGAAAGTAAATCCCGAGGCATACGCGGTCCACGCTTTTAAGGAACTCATACTTAAAGGTTCCGGTTTCGTGGCGGTCCGGGGCGACCTTATCTTCCTCATGGCATTTATCGTGTTTATGTTATTTTTAGCGACTTTGACGTTTAAGAGGACTATGTAATGGCATATATAAGGAAGGTACTCATATTATCGCTTGTGCTCGCGCTCACGGCGGCAGGCAGCGCATATCCCGGGGAAACGGCCGTCCCGGGGACGGGGACGCTGACCCTGGATGACTGCGTCAAGGCGGCGCTCGCGAACAACCCGAAATTAAAAGAAGCTGTTGCCAGTGTCGACCTGAATAAAGCCGGGATCGGCTCGGCGAAATCCGCTTATCTGCCGCAACTCTCCACGACAGGCGGCTACACACATTATGATACCTCAAAGGTGGCCTTTGGCTCTTTCGCGCTCACCGGTAATGTCACCAACGCGTTCCCCGCGGTCGATAAAAGATATGAAGTCCTGTCGGAAAACACCACGGTAAGCCAGCTCATCTGGGACTTCGGGCAGACATTGAACAGGATCAAGTTTGCCAATGAGACGCTCTCTGCCTCGCAGTATGAGTTCCTTGAGACGCAGGAGAACACGATACTTAATGCCGAGAAGGGGTATTTCGACGCCATGCGCGCGCAGCTCCTGCTTGAGGCGGCGAAAGATAACTTTGAGATGATGAAAGTACACCTCGAACGCACAAAGGGGTTCTTTGAGGTGGGATACAGGCAAGCCTATGACGTGACAAAGGACGAGGTCAACGTCGCCAACGCGAACCTCGACCTCGTGACCGCGAAGAAGAATTTCGAGATGGCCAAGGTGACGCTCAATAATATAATGGGAAATACCGGCGGGACGGCATACCGGGTGGTCGAGATCGGGGATTTCACGCCGGATGAAATAAATCTCGAGGAAGCGCTTAAAGCCGCGGCGTCAAACCGCGTCGAGCTCTCGAAACTCCAGGCCAGGGCGCGGGCGGCCCAAGCCGACCTCGCGGCCAAAAAGAAAGGGAACTGGCCGGTCATATCAGTAGGCGGCAGCCACCAGGTAAGCGACACATCGACGCCAGGCGTCGGCAACGTCCAAAGCTGGAACGCCGGGCCCCAGATCAGCTGGCCGTGGTTCGACGGCTTCAAGACAAAGTCTGAAGTGGAGGCCGCGCAAGCGAACCTTATGTTAGCCCAGATAGCGATCCAGGATGAGACTTTGAACATAGCGCTCGAGGTCCAGAGCGCGGTGCTTTCCCTCGGCGAGGCGAAGGAGCGGATCGTCGCGACGCAGAAGCTCCTCCAGCAATCGAAAGAGTATCTCGATATAGCCGGCGCCAGGTACGATGAAGGCCTCGGCTCGATAATAGAAGTGACAGACGCCGAGAACTCGGTCGTCTCGGCCAGGCAGGGCCACGCCTCCGCGATCGCCGACTACCTGACCGCATCCGCGTCGTACCAAAAATCCATCGGCGTAATCTCCCAGGGCATAGTAAAGTAAATCCTATCCTGCCGGCCCCATATTTGACCCTCGTTATTATACTTGAAATAAGCATTTTGGGCGTTATAATCATTTTATATGCTAAGGGCACAGCCGTTGAGTTCAAACGTTAGGTGGGGAATAATAAAATGGGAATAAATATGTTGCAGATCGCATGGGTGCAATATATTGCATTTGCCATCGGATTAGTATTATCCGCTTTAATTATTGTAGCATATAGAAAAAGATATATTTCGCGCGAATATCACACGGCATTCTCGATCACTTTGGTTGTCGCATATCCTTATATTCTATTAGCCAGCTGGTTTTTTAATATACAACTCAAGCTTATATTTGAATTAAATGTTGTAGTATCATACGTAGATTTATTCATAATGATAACTCTATTTTCGATACTTTCGGGTAGCTTAGGAGCTTATCTTTCAAAAATATGGAAAAACAAATAGACGCCTAACATTTCACTCCAGCGGACTGCGCCAGTCATTCTGCTTAAAGGGGCCAGCCGCTGAGTTCAAGCATACCTCGACAAATAAAACGGTTGAGTTTCCGCTCGCGAAGTAATAAAATATCCCTGTGCCAGAGAAGCCAAGATTACTTTTGCATGTCTGCTGCGCACCTTGTTGCACCTACCCGATAACAGCCCTGCAGGATGAATTCGATGTAGAGTTATTCTTCTACAACCCGAATATCCATCCTGAGGAAGAGTATAAGGCGCGGCTTGACGAGGCGGAAAGATACGCCGCGAAGACCGGCGTCATCCTGTACAAGTCCGCATATGAGGCAGACGCCTGGTTCAGGGCGACGGCTGGCCTCCAGGACGAGCCCGAGGGCGGGGACCGCTGCGAGATATGCTACCGGATGCGGCTCGGCAAGACCGCGAAGTTCGCCGTGGCTAATGATTTCGATTATTTCGCCACGACGCTCACTGTCAGCCCGCACAAAAACGCGGAAAAGATAAACGAGATAGGCGAATTGATCGCGGATATGTATATGCTGAGATTCTACGGCGCTGATTTCAAGAAGAACGACGGTTTCAAGAGATCAGCGCAGATGTCAAAAGAGGCGGGGCTATACAGGCAAGACTACTGCGGTTGCCAATACAGCAGGAAAGGGAAGGGCTGATATGAAGAAATGCCCGTATTGTGCGGAAGAGATACAGGACGAGGCGATAAAGTGCAAACACTGCGGCGAATTCCTTGATAAGCAGAAGCAGAAATGGTATTTCAAGACCTACGCCTTCGTCATCGCGTTCCTGTGCATCGGACCGCTCGCGCTCCCGATAGTTTGGTTCAACCCGAATTACAGCAGGTCGAAAAAGGTGAACATAACGCTTATAACTTTGGCGGTCAGCGCGGCGCTGACTATCGTATTCTGGGGCGCTTTCCAGTCCATAGGCGGTTATTATAAGCAACTCGAGGAATTGTTCCCTAAGGTATAAAAAAGGAGGAGTTGCAATGGCTGATCTGAAACCAAAGGTCCAGGAAGCTTTAAACAAGATACGCCCGATGCTGCAGGCCGACGGGGGTGATATCGAGCTTGTCGACGTAGTCGGGAAAGTCGTCAAAGTAAAACTGACCGGCGCCTGCGGCTGCTGCCCGATGTCGCAGATGACGCTCCAGATGGGCGTCCAGCGCGCAATAAAGGAAGCCGTGCCTGAAATAGACAAGGTGGAGGCGGTTTAAGCGGGATGCCGTTTCATAAGGGAGGAAATTTCCTTGACAAAGGTTTTTGGGTTGAGTATACTTATAGGAAAAGAAAGGGGGAAATTATGAAGAGCAGACTGTTAACGACCACAATTTTGGTATTGGTAGTGATCGGTCTTTTATC
>JAQTVK010000006.1 GCA_028706795.1 Candidatus Omnitrophota bacterium
GTCCAGATAGGGACCGCGAATTTCGTGAATCCCAAGGCCGCAGTCGAGATCATCGACGGAATAGAAGGATATATGCGGAAAGAGGGGATAAAAAACATAAAGGAACTCACTGGATGCCTCAAGAGATAAAAGCAGCCGAAAAGCTAATCGTGGCGCTCGATGTGAAATCGCTCGCCGAGGCGAAAGAAATGGTCGGGAAACTAAGCCCGGACGTGAGGATCTTCAAGGTCGGCATGGGCCTCTTCACTTTATGCGGCCCGGACGCGGTCGCGCTCGTCCATGACAGCGGCGCCAGGGTGTTCCTTGACCTTAAATTCCACGATATCCCGAATACGGTCGCACACGCGGTGAGGTCGGCCGCGAAATTAGGCGTATTCATGATGAATATCCACGCGCTCGGAGGCTCGGAAATGATGATGAGGGCCGTCGAGGCGGCGCGCGAGTCGGAGAAGAAGCCGAAACTCCTGGGCGTCACGGTGCTTACAAGCATGGACCAGTCTTCGATAGGCGAGGTCGGGATAAATATGAAAATAGAAGACGAAGTCGTAGCGCTTGCGAGACTGGGAAAAGACTCGGGGCTTGACGGGGTAGTGGCTTCGCCCGCAGAGACGAGCCTCATCAGGAAGAACCTCGGCAAGGATTTCATAATAGTGACGCCGGGGATACGCCCTGCCGGCGCGGAAAAGAACGACCAGAAAAGGGTGATGACGCCGACAGACGCGGTAAGGGCAGGAGCCGATTATATTGTCGTCGGCCGCCCGGTGATCGAGACGAAAGACCCTCTCGCTGCGGCGAAAAAGATAATAAAGGAGATGGAGAGTTGAACCAGGAATCTGTAATGAAGATATTCGAGGAACAGGGTGCATTCCATAAAGGCCATTTCAATCTCTCGAGCGGGCTCCACAGCGAATATTATCTCCAATGTGCGCTCGTCCTGTCCGATCCCAAGATAGCGGCCGGGCTTTGCAGGGAACTTGCCGCGAAGTTTAAGGGCGAAAAGATAGGCGTCGTGATAGGACCGGCGATTGGCGGGATCACCGCGGCCTATGAGGTCGCGCGGGCCCTAGCCGCAAGAGGGATATTTTCCGAGAGAGAAGAAGGGAAGATGGCATTGAGGCGCGGGTTTAAACTTGAGCCCGGCGAAAAAGTATTGGTAATAGAAGATGTCACCACTACCGGCGGTTCGGCGCAGGAAGTCATCGACCTCGTAAAGGGCCTCGGTGCGGAAGTAGTAGGTGTTGGCGCGATAATTGACAGGTCAGGCGGCAAGGCCAAATTCAGCGTACCTTTCAAGACCCTCGCCCAATTGAAGATCGAGACGTTCCGGCCGGAAGACTGCCCGCTCTGCAAAGCGGGCAAACCGATAACCAAACCCGGCAGCAGAAAATAACTTATAATTATGGTGACAGCTCACTTAATTATTGAGAAATAAGTGAGCTGTCACCATAATTGTTTAGAATTCCTGCAATTTCTTCTTGGGGAAGACAAGCCCTAAAAGCGGAGGCGTTACGACGGTAGTCGCCATGACCATGATCACCATTACCGAGAAGATGTCTAAAGATATGACGGCGTGCGTTAATCCGTAACTCGCGATTATTAATCCCACCTCTCCCCGCGATATCATGCCTATTCCCACGCGAAGGGATTCTTTCGACGTAAAACCGGTCGCCTTAGCCCCTCCCATGCATCCTAATATCTTGGTTGCTATTGCGACCAGGATTATGCCTATCGCGAAAACCAGGTCCCCGTTTAGCTCGCGCGCATTAGCACGCAATCCGATGTCTATAAGGAATACGGGGATGAAAAGAGGATACGCGAACACCTTAGCGGCGTGTTCTATCTTTTCGAAGTGCTTGGACCTTGTAAGCATAACTCCGCAGATGTAAGCGCCGGTTATGGCGGCGACCTTACCGAAATACTCCGCCGCCCACGCGTACAGGAAGCATAAGACCAGGGTCATCGCGAAAAGGGCATGGGTGGTGGTCAATTTCACAGCGTAGTCCAGTATCTTGTCAAAGAATTTGGCAGCGACCAGCATGGCGATGGCGAAGAATGCCGCTATTTGTACCAGCAGGATCACGATGGAAGACGTATTCGACGCAAGCGAACTTCCGCCGGGAGGATTTATCGAGAACGCCACGACGAGGGACAATACTATTATTCCCATCACGTCATCGATGATAGCCGCGCCGAGTATGGTCGATCCTTCCTTGGAATTGATGGCGCCGATCTCCATGAGAGTCTGGGCCGTTATAGAAACTGACGTAGCGGTCAATATCGTTCCTATGAATATCGATTCCTTCAAAGGGAATCCCATATAACTTGAAAACCATGTCCCTAAACCCATCGGCAGGATTACGCCGCCGGCTGCCGCCCAGAAAGCGTTCTTCCCGACCTTCAGGACGCTTTTTATGTCGGTTTCGAGCCCTGCGATGAACATGAGCAGGATGACGCCTATTTCGGCGAAGTCATGTATGACTTCTCCGATGGCAGGTGCCATCTCGGCGCCATGTGGTTGGAATATAGGCCATCCCATCATATTGAGCAGGCTTGGCCCGAGGATAAGGCCCGCTATTATTTTACCAAAGACAGGGGGCTGTTTTATTGCTGCGCTAAGGCTGCCAATAATCTTTGCCGCCGCTATTATTATGCTCAGGGCTATAAGTAATTGTAGGATGTGGCTCATGTTCGCTCCGCCGCGTCTACTAGGACGCTGACATTGTTCTTCAGCACCTCAACTATGCCGGTGCTGTCGCATTTGAATGTTATCGGTTGCGCCGACGCATCTTTGATCGTTATCTTTCCGGGCACGAGGTTCGCGATGAGAGGGGCGTGGTCGACCAGTACCCCGAAATAACCTTCTTCGCCTGGCGCCACAAGCGACGATATCTCGCCTTCGAATATCGTTTTCTCAGGTGTAGAAATACTTATTTTAAATAATCTCTCAGACATCGCCGTTATGTGCTCTCACGCTTTAATTGTTCGCCCTTTTCGATCGCTTCCTCGATAGGGCCTACCATGAAGAAGGCCTGTTCCGGTACGTCGTCGAGCTTGCCCTCGAGTATCATCTTGAACCCTTTTATCGTGTCCGCGAGCTTTACGTATTTACCCTTTATTCCGGTGAACGCCTCGGCGACGAAGAACGGTTGGGAGAAGAATTTCTGTATCTTCCTTGCGCGCGCGACGGTCAATTTGTCTTCTTCGGAAAGCTCGTCGATGCCGAGTATGGCTATGATATCCTGCAGGTCCTTATATCTCTGCAGGACCTTCTGGATGTTCCTCGCCGTATTATAGTGCTCCTCCCCGAGTATCCTCGGGTCGAGTATCCTTGAAGTAGAGTCGAGCGGGTCAACAGCCGGGTATATTCCGAGGTCTGATATCTTGCGCGAAAGGACCGTTGTCGCGTCGAGGTGAGAGAATGTCGTCGCCGGCGCCGGGTCGGTCAGGTCGTCAGCCGGGACGTATATGGCCTGGACAGAAGTGATAGAGCCGCGCTTGGTCGAGGTTATCCTCTCCTGGAGTTCGGCCATTTCCGTGCCGAGTGTCGGCTGGTAGCCTACGGCAGAAGGCATGCGTCCGAGGAGCGTGGAGACCTCGGAGCCGGCCTGGACGAACCTGAATATGTTATCGATGAACAGGAGGACGTTCATTCCTTCCTCGTCGCGGAAATACTCGGCCATCGTCAGGGCCGAAAGCCCGACGCGCAACCTCGCCCCGGGCGGCTCGTTCATCTGCCCGAAGACGAGAGCGGTTTTTTTGACGACGCCGGATTCGTTCAATTCGAGCCAGAGGTCGTTTCCTTCCCTGGTGCGTTCGCCGACGCCGCCGAAGACCGATACGCCGCCGTGCTCTGTCGCGATGCTGCGGATGAGTTCCATTACTATAACGGTCTTGCCGACGCCTGCGCCGCCGAACAAGCCGATCTTGCCGCCTTTCGGATAAGGCGCCAGCAGGTCAATTACCTTAAGTCCGGTCTCGAGCATCGACGATACGGTAAGCTGCTCCTCGAAAGAAGGGGGGTCCCTGTGTATGGAATATCTCTTCTCCGGGTCCGGGATCGCGCCTTTATTATCTATCGGCGTTCCAAGTAGGTTGAATATTCTACCCAGCGTTTGCTCGCCTACCGGGACGGTTATCGTATTGCCGGTATCGAGCGCTTTCATGCCGCGGACCAGGCCGTCGGTCGATGCGAGGGCCACGCAGCGGACCGTGTCATTTCCGATATGCTGGGCGACTTCGAGGGTAAGATCGATATTTTTGTCCTTGTCTTCGACCTTCACAGCGTTTAATATTCTCGGCATCTGATGTTCGGGGAACCTGATGTCGACGCTCGGACCTATGACCTGTATGACTTCGCCGTATGCCATTTATTTATCCTTTCAAAGCTTCGGCCGTTGTCGCGACCTGCAGCACTTCACCGGTTATCGAGGCCTGCCGCGCCTTATTCCTCAGCATGGTCAGGCTGTCTATCAATTCGACGGCGTTATCAGTAGCCGTCTGCATGGCCATCATCCTTGCGGAATGCTCGGAAGTGAACGCGTCGAGCAATATGAGCCTCATCTTGACTGAAATATATTTCGGTATGAGGTCTTTTAATATTTTTTCTACGCTCGGCTCGGCGATGAATTCTATCTCGCCTTCTTTTTCCGCCGGCTCCTTCGGTTCCGCCGTCCTGACGCCGGGAGGGGCAGGCACGATGTTCAGGAATTTCCTTACTCTTGTATGATACCTCGCCATCGACCCGAAATGCGTGTGCGCGATGTACACCTCATCCGCCTCCCCGCTAAGGAACATCCCGACAAGGGCGTCGGCGATCTCATCGGCGGACTCGGGGGAATAGCGTCCGTGGAGCCCGACGTAACTCTTCGCGATCTTCACTCCGCGCCTGGCGAAATACGCGAAGCCCTTGCGCCCGACGGCGACGAGTTTTATCTTTTCCTTGCCGTGCTGTGCTATGAAATCTTCCGCGACACGTATGATATTGTTATTATAGACACTACATAGCCCGCTGTCCGAGGTGATCACGCATACCGCGAGATTTTTCTTCCCGGCCCTCTCCTTGAGGAGAGGATGCGCCATCAATTCCTCGGGCTTAAGGCTCATGATGAGCTTCTGGAGTATCGAATCAAGTTTCAGGTAATAAGGCCTTCCGATGTAGAGCATATCCTCGCTGTGCTTGAATTTAGCGGTAGAGACCATCTGCATCGCGCGCGTTATCTTCTTCGTGCTCTCGACGCTTTTTATCCTTCTTTTTATCTGCCTAAGTGATAGTATCATTTTTTACAAGCGGTTCGACGAATTCGTTCTTGAATTCCAGTATGGCCTTATCGAGTTTTTTCACCAGCACGTCAGCAAGCTCTTTTTTGGTTTCTATTTCGTGCTCTACGTCCGGGTATTTCTCTCCCATGAACTTATAGAAATCCGCCTCGAACTTCCTGATCCAGTCGAGCGGCATGTCATCGAGGTAGCCCTTTGTCCCGGCGTAGATTATCATGACCTGCTTTGATAAGGGGAGGGGCTCGTACTGGCCCTGCTTCAGTATCTCGGTCATCCTTTCCCCGCGCGTAAGCTGGGCCTGGGTAACCTTGTCGAGTTCCGAGCCGAACTGGGCGAAAGCCACGAGTTCGCGGTATTGCGCCAGGTCTAACCTCAACCTTCCGGCGACGCCCTTCATCGCCTTCGTTTGCGCTTTGCCTCCGACGCGCGATACCGAGAGCCCGACGTTTATAGCCGGCCTTACCCCTGCGTAGAAGAGGTCGGGCTCAAGATATATCTGGCCGTCGGTGATAGAGATGACGTTCGTAGGGATATAGCTTGTTATGTCGCCGGCCTGCGTCTCGATGAACGGCAGGGCGGTGAGCGAACCTGCGCCGAGGTCGTCAGAGAGTTTAGCCGCGCGCTCGAGCAGCCTGGAGTGGAGATAGAAGATGTCCCCGGGATACGCCTCGCGGCCCGGCGGGCGCCTCAAGAGGAGGGAGAGCTGCCTGTATGCCTGCGCGTGCTTTGAAAGGTCGTCATAAATTACGAGCGCATGCTTGCCGTTATACATGAACTCCTCGCCGATAGCGCATCCCGCGTACGGGGCCAGGTATTGCAGCGGGGCAGGGGCCTCGGCCGGCGCGCTTACGATAACCGTATAATCCATCGCGCCGTATTTTTCCAGCGTTTCGGCGACAGATACGATAGTGGAAAGCTTTTGCCCTACGGCGACGTATATGCAGTATATATCCTTGCCCTTCTGGTTAATTATCGTATCGACGGCGATAGCGGTCTTTCCTATCTGCCTGTCGCCGATTATAAGTTCGCGCTGGCCGCGGCCTATAGGTATCATCGAATCGATGGCTTTTAGCCCGGTCTGGAGCGGTTCTTTTACCGGCTGGCGCTGGATGACGTTGGGGGAGTGCCCTTCGACAGGCCTGAATTTATCGGTCACGACCGGTCCCTTATCGTCTATGGGATTCCCCAGCGCGTCGACTACGCGCCCGACAAGCGCCTTGCCGACGGGTACCTGCACGATCTTTCCCGTCCTCTTGACGGTATCGCCGTCTTTTATGGTCTCATCGGAACCGAAGATGACCACCCCAACGCTCTCTTCCTCAAGGTTGAGGACCATGCCCATGATCCCTCCGGGCAGCTCGACGAGCTCGCCGGCCATTACGTCATCGAGGCCGTAAACACGGGCGATCCCGTCCCCGAGCTGGAGCACCGTGCCGACGGACTCCATCTTCATCTTCGACTTGAATTTTTCCAGTTCTTTCTTGATCACTGAAGCGACTTCTTCGGGTCTCAGCGCCATATTAGTCTACCTTGCTCTCCATTAGATATTCCTTTAATTCGTAAAGTTTCCTCTTTAGCGAGCCGTCTATGACGATATTCCCGACGGTCACCTGTATCCCTCCGAGGAGGCCCGGGTCTGTCGTTATCTCGAATTCGAGTTTTTTCTCGAATTTGCCTTCGAGCCCGTCTTTGATCCTCCGGATGATTTCCTGCGGCAGCGGTTTTGCGCTTTTTATGACAGCCCTCTCTATCCCCATCTCGCGGCGATAGAACTCCTTCGCCTCTTCGGCGATATCGAGCGCTTCCTCGCTGCGGCGTTTCTCGATTATCAATTTTATGAATTCCCGCGTCTCAGCAGAAAGGAAGGACTTGAAAGCCGTGTCCACGAACCCTGATTTTTCCGCGTACGTTATCTCCGGGTTCTCCAGGAATTTCGAAAGCTCCGAGTTTTTATTCAAGACTTCCCCCAGGGAGATTATCTCCTCGAGGCCTTTTTTCGCCCCTATCGTCTCTTTGGCAAAAGCCAGGAACCCCTCGGCGTATCTCTTCGCTGCGGTCCTGTCGCTCATCCTTCGCCTTCTTTCAGTAGGCTCAGGATGACCATGAGCATGGGCGAATGGGTCATTTAACCTTCTCCAGCTCGTCAAGGAAATCAGAGGCGAGTTTCTTGTCCTTCTCGCCCGTGATCTTCTCCTTTAGGAGCTTTTCGGTCGTGCCGAGCGTCAGCTCGACAACCTTTTCTTTCAGCTCCTGCTTGGCCTTGGCTACCTCGTTCTCTATATTCTCCTGCGCCTTGTCGAGGATGGCGCGGGCTTCCTGCCGCGCGTTCTCCCTTATCTCCTGCGAGACCTGCTTTCCCTCGTTGATGGCCTCCTGTATCCTGGCGCGGGACTCAGCCTCGATACCGGCGAGCTTTTTGTCGTAGTCGGACCTCATCCGCTCGACCGCGGCCTGCGTCTCGTCGATCTTCTTGAATTCGGAGGCGATACGCGCGCGCCTGTCATCCAGGAGCTTTAGGAGTTTCTTCCACGCGAATACGCGCAGAAGGGCCATGAGCAGAAGGAAACTTACTATCTGCGCGACTATTTCATTAGTTGTAAGCAGCTTTAATAGGTCCATCTCTTGATCTTCTAGATCTTCCCGAGAAGAGAGAAAGAGAGCACCAAAGCGTAGATCGTCAGGGCCTCGATAAGCGCGCAACCGGCGATCATGTTGATGAGTATCTTCATCGACGCCTCGGGCTGCCTCGCAGTCGCTTCCATGGCAGCGGCTACGGCCCTTCCGAGCGCGATGGCTGAACCGAACGCCGCGATCGCCAGCCCTATCGGGACTGAGATCGAAAGCATTGCCTTGTAGTCCATTACTTACCTCCTTTCAGGATATGTTATGTTTCTTCGTGGTGCGGCATCACTAACGCGAAATATACGGTGGTCAACAGGCTAAAGACCACTGCCTGCATGATCCCGCTCAATATGACCAAAAGCATGTTGAAGAGGAATAACGGCACTCCGCCGATGCCGAATTGCGCCGACACGGCCAGCAGCATATCCTCGGCCCAGATGTTGCTGCGGAGACGTAATGCCAGGCTTACCGGTTTTACAAGTTCGGAAATTATGTGTATGAAAAAGAGGAGGACAGGGATAAAGACGGTAAAGGCTATTATCCCGCGTGGGTTGCCCATCAGGTGGTCTATATACCCGAGCAGGCCGTTCTCCTTGATCGCGGTATATTGGACGTAGAGGAAGACGCAGAGCGCGAGCGCTACGGTCGTCGAAAGGTTCGCCGTAGACGACTTGAAGAACGGGATAAGCCCGAAGAGGTTCATGAAAAGGATATATATAAAGAGCGTCCCGATGAAGGGGGTGAACCTTTTCCCGTCAGGACCGAGTATCCCACAGACGAAGTCATCTAACCCGCCTACGACCATCTCCATGAAAAGCTGAAGCCTTCCCGGGATCATTGAGCTCTTCCTCGAGGCGAAATAGGCGAGGAGGGAGATGATGGCGACTATGATCAGGGAGAATATCACGTTCTCCCAGATAAGGAGAAAATGCGAGAAAGGCGTGCCCTCGAGTTTCTCGGCGATGAGCCCTACGAAATTCTGCAGCTCAGGTTGTGCTGCTTGCGTCTCGGTCATGACGATCTTTCTGATTATTTGGCTTCGCGTCCGTCTTCTGGACCAGCTTTAATATCTTTATTATCTCCCTTATGCTCGTGAAAAAACCGAGCGCCATGCAGATGAGGGACAGGTAAGGCGCATACCCAAACTTCTTTTCTAAATAATCACCCAGGAAGTATCCCGCAAGAGGGCCCACAGCCAGGACGACGGGCACAAAGGAGAGGAGCCCCCAGATCTTCGTCCACTTATAAAAGTCTGCCTTTTTATTGTCTTCAGTCTGCATATTATAACACACCGGAACGGCTATTTTCAATCAGCGGTTACTTTATCGCTTCAAGCATCAGCATCCCGTTCTCGGTGTCCAGGTTGAACTTGAAGTTCTTCAGGAAAGACATGCCCAAAAGCCCGTCTACTCCGGGCTCCGACGGCTTATCCGTGATCCCCGCCGCGACATTATAAACAGTGGAATCCCCGACCCTTACGCTTTTTAGCTTGACGACCCTGCTTTTGATGATGCTGCCGTCGGCCAGCGAGAATTTGCCTTCCCGCGAGTCGCTGAGATCTATCTTGAGGCTGTCGGCGATCGATTTCGTTATTAGTAATATCGTCGCGCCCGTATCGATGACCAGAAGGCACTCGACCTTGTCATTAAGTACGGCTTTTACCGTCATGCCATGAACTCCTTTTGAGACGACTACCATATCTTCTGTCAGGCTCTTCTGCAGGTCTGCGAACGATTTCCTGGCAGTCTCGAGAGTAGCCACATCCTCCCTCAGCCTCTTCTGCAAGTCTGCGAGTGATTTCTTCACGGTCCCGAGATAAAGGGATTCATCATCGGTCATCCCGCGTTTTTTAAGTGCCTCGGCCGTTTTATCAAGATATCGGCTGAAATCCGCGATCTCGTTGCCGTAATCGGTTATTGTCTTTTCGTATGCGGCCTGATACTCCGATAATTTCGGGCCCATCTTGTGGCGATCCTTCCAGAGTTCGGAGATTTTGGCGCCGGTAATATTATTCTCGGCTATCAAGCTGTTATATCGCTGGGCATCGATTCCGGAGTTTATCCTGAGTATTTCCTTATTCTTCCTGTCGAAATCAGCCCTAAGAGATCCGATCTTATTGGAATTTGCATCCAGCTTTTCTACCCAAGAGTCCAGCCGGTCCTTGGCGGCGTCGACGTTTTTCCAGGGCATGCTGTTTAATTTTTTCGCCAGCTCCTCCAATCCGGGCGGCACGAAAGTTCCTCTCCCGATAGCCGTTTTCCTGAAGGCGCTTTCCAGGACGTCGTTCTCTTTTTCGCCGGCCTTAAGGATGGATTCTATCTCGTTTTTTTGTATCTTCATCGTTCCCATGCCTATCTGGAGAGTGATCGAGGTATCGTCCTCTTGCCTGATTATGCCGGTCAGGTTGCCGCCCTTCTTAAGTTTTACGGAGTCAGCCCCGGCAGAAAGGGGAAGAGAAATGAAAATGAGCAGGACGAGAACAAAAAAACGCTTTTTTTCCATCACGTCTCCTAAAGTAGCGACGCGGATATCCAGCCGATGAAGAGGCCCGGGAAGAGGCCGGCAACTATGATCCCGATAAGGGCAATGATCAGGGCGAGTTTTACGGCCCCGGTCCCGGCCGTCGCGGGAACGGGCAGCACCGGCACGGGCAGCCCGGCGCGCGGTTCAGCCAGGTACATGAATTTGATTATCTTGACGTAATAATAAATGGCCAGGACGCTGTTTATGACGCCGGCGATCGCGAGGATATAATACCTGGATTCTATCGCCGCGGCAAAGACGAGGAATTTTCCGAAGAAACCCGCCAACGGGGGTATCCCGGCGAGCGAGAGGAGGAAGACCGTCAAGAGCAGGGCCAGGACAGGCTCCCGTTTCGAGAGGCCCGAATAATCTTCGATGTAATCGGTCCCGAGCCGGTTCGATATGAGCACCACGCAGCCGAACGCGCCTATGTTCATCAATATATAAGCGAGTATATAGAACATCATGCCTTGTATCCCCAGGGCGGTCCCGACGACGAACCCTATCAATATGTAGCCTGCCTGCGCTATGGACGAATATCCCAGCAGCCTCTTTATGTCTTCTTGGTTTATGGCGAGGATATTCCCGGCGGTCATAGTTATTATCGCGATGACAGATACCATCTCCGACCATCCGGGGAAGAGCGGGAAGAAATTCTTGAGGAATACGCGTATGAGTATCGCGAAACCTATCGCCTTCGGCCCGGCGGATATGAACGCGGTTACCGGCGTCGGCGCGCCTTGGTAGGCGTCAGGCACCCACATGTGGAACGGCACAATGGCGCATTTGAAACTCAACCCGGCGAAGATCAGGAACAGCGCTATCGTCGAGGCGAAGTTATTGGCGTTCCCGGCCGCCAAGGCCCGGCTTATGACTGCGAGATCGGTAGTGCCGAAGAGGCCGTATATGAACGATATGCCGTAAAGCATCACTCCGGTGGCAAGCGCGCCGAATAGGAAATACTTCAGGCCCGCTTCGCTCGAACGCCGGTCCGTCTTCAGGAAGCCCACGAGGATATATGATATAAGGGAGACAGCCTCGAGCGCGATATAGATCATCATGAGGTTGTTGGACGAGGCGGCTATCATCATTGCGACAGAGACGGCGAGGAGGAGGAAATAGTACTCGCCCGCGTCCTCGCCAGAAAATACCTTATATCCCATCGATATGAGTATGACAAGGCCGATGACGAGGAGCGCGATCTCCTTGAAGAACTCGGAGAACGAATCGTTGATCAGCATCCCGGAGAAGAGAGGGGATGCCGTCTGATAGCTTTGCGGCATGAGCAGGACCGCGCAGAAGAGGCCGAGAAGGCAGAATATACCCAGGAGAACCCGCCTCTTTACGAAGAGCCCGAGGATCAAGGCCGTGACCGCGAACCCGGTCAGCACGATCTCAGGCAGGAAATATTTGACGCTGAGGAGGACGTTCAAAACAGGGCCCCTCCGATATGCCGTATCAGGTCGATTATGGCCGGGGACTGGTAGTTGAGTATCAGGAGAGGATATACGCCGATCGCTATTATCACGATCATCAGCGGGGCAAGCGTAAAGATCTCGCGCTTGTTTATATCGGTTATCGCGGACCATGCAGGGTTAAACGGCCCCAGCAATACGCGCTGGATCATATAAAGGAAATATCCCGCGGTTATTATGATGCCGAGGACCGATATTATCGTTATCAACCTGAACGCCGTGAAAGCGCCCATAAGCGACATGAACTCGCTCACAAAACCGCTTAATCCCGGCAAGCCTAGCGAGGCGAGCGTAAAGACCGTAAGGATGCCCGCGTAGACCGGCATCTTTACGCCGAGCCCGCCGAATTTGCCGAGGTCCCTGGTGTGGGCGCGGTCATAGAGGACGCCGACAAGAAGGAACATGCCGCCGGTTATCACGCCGTGGTTGAACATCTGCATCAGCGCGCCGTTGAACCCGGTCACGGTCATGCTCGCGAGGCCGAGCATCACGAACCCCATATGGCTTACCGATGAATACGCGACCATCTTCTTGAAATCTGTCTGCGCCATCGCGACAAAGGCGCCGTAGACGATGTTTATCGCCCCGAGTATCGCGAACGACAGGGCAAAGTATACCGCCGCGTCTTTTAGTATCGGGAAACTTATCCTGAAGAAACCGTACCCGCCCATCTTAAGCAGGACGCCCGCAAGCAGGACGCTTATCGGCGTAGGCGCCTCGACGTGCGCGTCGGGCAACCACGTATGGAACGGGAATACCGGGACTTTTATCGCGAAGCCGAGATAGAAGCCGATAAATAACGCTATCTGGAAACCCTTTGCCAGGGTGCTGCCGCTCTCCGCGAGCTCCAGCATATTGAAAGTGTGCGGGTTCGACGTGAAATAAAGCGCCAATATAGAAAGGAGCATGAATACCGAACCTGCCAGGGTATATATGAAGAACTTGATGGCCGCGTATTCTTTCCTCGGGCCTCCCCATATCCCTATCAGGAAATACATCGGCACCAGGACTATCTCCCAGAAGACATAGAAGAGGAAGAGGTCCAGCGCCAAGAACGTCCCGAGCATGCCGGTGTTCAGCAGGAGGTAGAGGAAATAGTATTCCTTCTGCCGTACTTTTATCCCGTACGAGCCGATGCAGGCGAAGAAACCCAGGAGCGCGGTCAGGAAGACGAGGCCGATGCTGATGCCGTCGACGCCGAGATGATAGTTTATGTTTATCTGCGGTATCCATGGCAGCCGCTCGACGAATTGCATCCCGGTGCCGCCGCAGTCGAATTTCAGGAGGAGGGCAACGGCCAGGACGAGCGTGAGGCCTGTCGCGGCCGTGGCTATCGTCTTCATCAGCCCGGTCCTCTCTTTCGGCATAAAAAGGATAAGCAGCCCGCCGAGGAGCGGCAGGAAGACTATCGACGTCAACAAGGGGAAGGGCATTCTAACCTCCTATCAATTTTATCAGTATGATTATCGCGAGCCCGAAGAACGCTATCAGTATGTAATTCTGCACGAGACCGGTCTGCAGCCTGCGCAGTATCGCGGAGCAGAGCCACGTGATGTTCGCAACCATATTTACTATACCGTCGACGATATAGAGGTCGAACCAGGACTGTATCCTGCTTACGGCGACCGTGATATAAGCCGTGAGGTTTACCGCGCCGTCCACGACGCCCAAGTCGAATTTGGCGGCATGCTCCGCGAGCCGGAAACAGGGTCTTATGAAAACCGTTTCGTATATCTCGTCGATATAATATTTGTTTGAGAGCAGCCTGTAAAGGAAGCCGAACCTGGCGCGGATGTCTGCCGAGAGTATCTTGTTGTTGAGTATATAGAAAGAATAAGCGAGGCCTATGCCGATGGCGGCTATCGCCGTCGATACGCCCATCGTGAGATAATCGACATGGATCGGCCTGAAAAATCCGGCGAACACCGAAAATACGGCGAGGATAACCAAGGGGATAGTCATCACATACGGCGATTCGTGGGCGCGCACGCCGGGGCGCGGCTTGCCGAACAGGACGAGGAAGATAAGGCGGAAGATGTAGAATGCGGTCATGAGGCTTGTCAGCGCCGCCGCGGCGAACAGGATCGGATGCCCGGAATTTATTACCTCGGAGAGGAGCTCGTCTTTCGACCAGAAACCCGAGAGCGGCGGTATTCCGGCGATCGCCAGGCCCGCGATTATAAGAGTCGTGCCCGTTATTTTCATTTTCGGGAAGAGCCCGCCCATCTTGCGTATATCCTGGGTATGCGCCTCCGGGCTATCTTCCACATGTATAGAATGTATTATGCTTCCGGCGCAGAGGAAGAGAAGGGCCTTGAAGAACGCGTGGGTCATGAGGTGGAAAGTACCCGCCTCATAGCCGCCGACGCCAAGGCCCAGCATCATAAGCCCCAATTGACTTATCGTCGAATAGGCGAGGATGCGTTTTATATCGTTATTGACCAGCGCGATCGAGGCGGCCATGAACGCGGTTATCGCGCCGATATAGGCGACGGATACCAGGGCGATATGATGGGAAATGAATAACCCGTAGCAGCGGGCGATAAGGTATACGCCGGCCGCGACCATCGTGGCCGCGTGTATCAACGCCGAGACAGGTGTCGGGCCTTCCATCGCGTCCGGAAGCCATACGTGCAGGGGGAATTGCGCCGATTTTCCTATCGCGCCGCAGAATATAAGGATGCCGACGGCCGTAAGCGTGACATCGTTTATCGCCATGCCCGCCAAGTCCTTGAAATACAGGGTTTTTGTCGCGAAGAATAAGAGCAGTATGCCGACCAGGAGCCCGGTATCGCCTATCCTGGTCGTTATGAACGCCTTCATGCCGGCTCTCGCGGCCGCGGGCCTCTCGAACCAGAACGATATCAAAAGATACGAGCAGAGCCCGACGCCTTCCCAGAATATATACAGCATGACGAAATTATCTGCCAGCAACAAGCCGAGCATCGAGCCCATGAAGAGCGACATATACGCGAAGAACCTCGAGAACCTCGCGTCGTCGCGCATGTATCCCATGGAATATATCTGTATGAGGGTCCCGACGACAGTGACGACCAGCAGCATCATGCATGTGAGCGGGTCTATTATCACCCCGAAATCGAGCGGGAGGCCGTTTAAGAAGATCCATTTTGCGACGGCATAAGAACCTTCGCCGTTCAAGTTCCCGATGAAAGTGGCGGCCGCTATGACCAGGGCGATAGACGAGGCGGCTATAGAAACGAGCGCGCTCGTCTTCTTGAGCCTGCGCCCGAAAAGGATGTTTATCGCGAAGGCGATGAACGGGAACAGCGGTATAAGATGCGCGTATTTTACCATTTCAGCATGTTTATCTTTTCAGTGAATATCGTCTTCATGTTCCTGTATACGGCTATTACGAGCACAAGGCCGACCACGGCCGATGCCGCCGCTATGGCGATGACAAATAACGCGAATATCTGGCCGAGCCCGTCAGGGCTGCCCAGGAATTTATTGAAGGTTATGAGGTTTATATTGGCCGCGTTGAGGATCAATTCTATCGACATGAGTATGCCGATGGCGGTCCTGCGGGTCAACGCGCCGTAGAGCCCTATCGCGAAGA
>JAQTVK010000120.1 GCA_028706795.1 Candidatus Omnitrophota bacterium
GTGCCTGCTTCCCGTGATGGGCCTGATAATCAAGCAGTTCCTTAACGTGGGAAGCCTTATCCCGTATTTTTTCTATTCAGTTTCCCCGTTTTCTATAATTATCACTATGCATGAAATATTACAACGCACGTACGAACATTACGATATATCCAATATTATATTGATGATGGCCGTAAATATCGTTGCCGCGATAACAGCCTCAATATATGCCCACAAGGCAAGGGTCAGGATAAAGAAAGAAGCCCTGAGCTAACCTAAACGACAAGGAGACCAATAAAGTGTTCAGAGAAAAAATAAAGGTGCTGGACTGCACGATAAGGGACGGCGGGCTCATAAATAAGCACGACTTCGACTTCAAGTTCGTCCGCGCGGTTTATAAGGCGCTCTCGGAAGCCAGGATAGATTACATGGAGATAGGTTATAAGAACTCGAAGAAACTTTTCTCGGAGAAGGAATACGGCCAGTGGAAATTCTGCGACGATGAACATATAAAGAAAGTCATAGACGGCATCGAATCCCAGACGAAGATCTCGGTCATGGTCGATGTCGACCGCGTCGACGTAGAGGACGTGAAACCGCGGAAGGAGAGCCCGGTCTCGATGATCCGCGTGGCGTGTTATGTCAAGGACATAGACAAGGCCATATTCCTCGTCAACCAGTTTGCGGACAAGGGCTACGAGACCACGGTCAACATCATGGCGATATCGAAGGCCATGGACACCGAGCTTACCGAAGCCTTCCACCAGCTTGAGGAGGAATGCAAGGCGGGCGTGATCTACCTCGTCGACAGTTACGGCTCCCTGTACCAGGAGTCGACCGAATACCTCGTGAAGAAAGCCAAGAGCATAATAAAGAGCAAGGAGATAGGCATACACGCCCACAATAACCAGCAGCTCGCCTTCGGCAACACGATAGAGGCGATAATCCACAACGCGAATTATGTCGACGGGACCGTCTATGGCCTGGGAAGGGCCGCCGGCAACTGCCCGCTCGAACTCATACTCGGTTTCCTGAAGAACCCGAAATTTGACATACGCCCGGTCCTCGACCTCATATCGAAAGAGTTCATCCCGTTAAGGGAAAAGATGGAATGGGGCTACATCATACCGTACGCGATAACAGGTATCCTTGACGAACACCCCCGCGCCGCCATGGCCCTGCGCGACAGCGACAAGAAAGAGAATTACAGGGAGTTTTACGAGAGCCTGATAGGAAGCGGGGAGACGCAGTAATAAAATGAGGATCGGTCCCGCGGGAATGAAACTGATAGAAAAAGGGGTCAGGATCTCCGATTCGAAGATGTTCGAAGAGGACAAGATCTGGGCCAAGTACAGCAAGGACAAGGTCGACAGCGGCGAAAAACTTGCCGCTGTGATCAGGGCCCTCTGCAAGGAATTCCCGCTGGATAAACCCCTTACCGCCCTTTCGGTCGGCTCCAGCAATGAGCCCCAGTTCAGGATACTCGAGGCGGTCTTCCGCGGAGGCCTTTATCTTTTAGATATAGAAAAGAGGTCGCTCGACCTGGTCAACGAGCGCATCAGGAGGCAGTCGCTTGACCGCGTCAAGACTATCGTCGGTGATTACAACAGGATCTTTTCCGGCCCGGGCGGCACCGGCCGTTTTTTGAAAGGCCGCCTTGGCGGAAGGAGGATGGACCTCATCATGCTGCACCATTCGCTCTATTACTGCCAGGAGCCGGGATGGGACCGCCTCTTCGAGAATCTCTACCGCGGAATACTTGCTCCGCAGGGGGCCATCCATGCTATAATGATGGCATCGAAGAGCGGCGGGGAATCCACGACCAGCTGGCTCTACGGCCATTTCGCCGGGAAATTTTTCGGGTGCCATAACGACCAGGATCTCCGGTATTTCAGGAGGGAGCTAGATAAAGATCCCGTATTCCGGAAGGCGAAGGTCCTGATGAAAAGGAGCCGCGTAAATTTCTTCGTCGACGATTTCGGGGAATTCATGGCGGTGATCTGGATGATAATGCTCTATCCCAACGTCCATAATTACAGTGTCGCGCAGAGAGAAGAGATCACTGAGTTCGTATATATGAAATTCTGGCTTCCGAAGAAGCCTCTCATCCAACTGCAGGACCACCTGGTCTTATTCCGCGGGATAAAAATTTTACCTAAAACCCTTTAAAGGAGGGAACTCATATGACAGGCAGACCGTTCACAAGGGCCGTTTTCGCGGCGTTGTTCATCCTTGTCATGCCGCATCTATTTGCCTCAGGCCTTTTTATCAGCAAAGAGCAGAGGGAAGCGAGCCGCGAGGCCGAGACGCAGAAATTACAGGAACAATTCCAGTGGTGGCCTACCGACGCGAAACCCGCCCCCATAAAAGACGCGGATATGGGAGGGTACTGGTGGTGGCCGCAGCAACCCGGCACAGCCACGCCGTGGGGGAACAGGGGCTACATATACCTGTATAAGATAATATTCGATTACAGGTCGGAAGAGCTGCCGCCTCCCAAGCCGCAGGAGCCGAGGGCTTCACTCCTCATCAAGAACATAAAAAAGAACGTCAAGATCTACTTCGATTATGACAAATCCGCCTTGCGCGATGACGCCAAGAAGATCCTCGATGAAGCCGTATGGACGCTGAAGCATAACCCCGGGTGCAGCATCCTTATAACGGGCAACTGCGACATACGCGGGACGGAGAAATATAATCAAAAACTGGGAAGGCAGCGCGCCGACGCGGTAAAGGATTTCATGCTCAAAAATGGCATATCCGACAGTTCTATCCGTATAGTAAGCCGCGGAAAGCTCGACGCCATCGCCCCTGTCACGGACCTGATCGGGATGCAGAAAGACCGCAACGCCCAGTTCATGATAGCGGAGGTCGAGGAGATAATGATCCCGGCTCCCGGCGAGGCCCAGCTTGAGCAGGCCACGAAGGTAGAAGAAGGGAAATATGTCGTAGAGGAAGAGGAGAGGGTCGAGAGCAAGATAAAGGTTTCCACCAGGGAATATATAGTGAAGAAAGGCGATACGCTTTCTTCCATCGCGAAGAAAGAACTCGGGAATCCCGGAAGGTGGAAGAACCTTTACGAGATCAACAAAGACAGGATAAGAGACCCGAACAAGCTCAGGGCCGGCTCCAGGATCATCATCCCCATCGAATAATTATGGTGACAGCTCACTTATTTCCCGATAATTAAGTGAGCTGTCACCAAATCTTTTATAGGATGAATTTGGGGTCCTTAAGGAGAGGGTTGTTCTTTATTTCAGCGGCGACCTTTTCAGAGAGGCCGGGTTTGCCAAGCTTATAATACATGTAGTTCTTGTATCCCTCCACGCCGGGTTGGTCGAAGGCGTTGATCCCCAGCAGTTCCCCCTCGAAGGCCGTGGCCATCTCGAAGAAGAGGAGGAGCGCGCCCCAGCAGTAGGCCGAGACCTCGGGCATTATTATCGTGCAGTTAGGCCTCGATTCCCTTACGAGCGCCCATTCCGTAGCTTCCTGGGCGAGGGTTATCATCTCCGAGAACTTCTTTCCGGCGAGGATGCCGCTCTCTCTTCCGGACGGGACCTTTATCTCGTTGTTGAATTTTTCGACGCGGATAAAAGTCACGGCCTTATTATTCATCCCCTCGATATTGTTCTGCTGGATAGAATGCAGGTCGTTCGTCCCGCGGGCCGGGATAG
>JAQTVK010000121.1 GCA_028706795.1 Candidatus Omnitrophota bacterium
CGTCGTTGCGAATATCGTGCCGCGGGACGTGGCCGACCTGGTCGCCGCGTTCAAAAAAGGCGACATAAAAAAAGCACAGGAGCTCCATTACAAATTGCTGCCTTTGGTCAAGGCGATGTTCATCGAGACAAACCCGATACCGGTAAAGACGGCGATGGAACTGATGGGGATGATAGAACCTGAGCTTCGCCTGCCGTTGTGCCATATGTCGGAAGAGAACCTCGCGAAACTCGCAGAAGCGCTGAAGAAATACGGACTATAAAAAAGGGACGAAATGGTAAAAGTAGCTGTTTGCGGTTATGCGGGAAAGATGGGGACAAGGATCGCCGGGCTTGCCTCCAAGGAGAACGGGGTGCGGGTCATACTCGGGCTTGAGGCGAAAGGCCACCCGTCTGTCGGCTCGAAGTTCGCTTACGGCGAGGTCTCGGACAGGCTCGACGACATAAAGGCCGCCGACGTCCTGATGGATTTTACCGTTCCGGAAGCGACATTGGAACATCTCGGCGCCGCCGTAAAATACAAAAAGGCGATGGTCATCGGCACGACGGGATTTACCGAAGAACAGGTAAAAAAGATCAAGGAAGCCGCCAAGAAGATACCCATCGTCTTCTCGCCGAACATGTCGATAGGGGTGAACCTGCTCTTCCGCCTGGTAAAAGAGGTTGCGGGTAAGTTATCAAAGGATTACGGCGTAACGATAGTCGAGGCGCACCATATACACAAGAAGGACGCGCCGTCAGGCACCGCAAAGAAGCTCGCCCAGATAATCAAAGAGGCGTCCAACCGCGAGGTCTCGGACATAAAGTCGATACGCGAGGGCGAGATAGTCGGCGACCACAAAGTGACATTCGAAAGCCCTTATGATACGATCGAGCTTTCGCACAGCGCCAAGACGCGCGATATACTCGCAAAGGGCGCATTGGCCGCCGCGAAATTCATCGCGGGCAAGAAGCCGGGTTTATACGACATGCAGGACGTATTAGGAGAGATTAAATGAGTGATTTTGAATTTTCCGAAAGATTGGCCAATCTTCCGCCGTATCTTTTTGCTGAGATAGACAAGGCAAAGAGGCAGGCGAAGGCGGCCGGAAGGGACATAGTCGACCTGGGCATAGGCGACCCCGACCTTCCTACGCCGAGCCATATAATAAACGCCCTGCACAAGGCCTCGCTGGAGCCGGACAACCATCATTACGCGCTGGATTCCGGGCTGCCGCAGTTAAGGCATGCGATAGCGAAATGGTATAAAAAGAGGTTTAAGGTCGAACTTGACCCGGATACCGAAGTGCTGCCGCTTATCGGCTCGAAAGAGGGGATAGCGCATATGCCGCTCGCTTTCATAAATCCGGGCGACTATGTGTTTGTGCCTGACCCGTGCTATCCGCCTTACAAGAACGGGACGATATTCGCGGGCGGCGTGCCTTATCTTATGCCGCTTTTGGCAGAGAACGATTTCCTGCCGGACCTCGGGAAGATAGGCGCGGATGCCGTAAATAAGGCAAAGATGATATTCGTCAATTACCCGAATAACCCGACCGGCGCGGTCGCGGACGAAGAATTCTACAAGAAAGTCCTCGATTTCGCGCACAGGAATAACCTCCTTATCTGTTCCGACGCGGCATATTCAGAGGTCTGTTACGACAAATACCGCCCGATGAGCATCCTCCAGATGGTGGGCGCCAGGGACAGGGCAGTCGAATTCCACTCGCTCTCGAAGACATACAATATGACGGGTTGGAGGATAGGATGGGCTTGCGGGAACAAGAAAGCCATCCAGGGGCTCGCGAAAGTGAAATCGAACATCGACTCGGGAATATTCCAGGCGGTACAACTGGCCGGGATCGCCGCGCTCGAAGGCCCGCAGGAACCGGTGGCGAAAGCCAATAAGATATACAAGGAACGCCGCGACGCTCTCGTGAACGGACTGAATTTGCTGGGTTGGAAGGTCCCTAAGCCGAAGGCGTCGTTCTATGTCTGGGCAAGGAACCTTCAGGGTTATGATTCGGCCTCGCTGGCGAAGGCCCTGCTCGAGAAGGCCGACATCATCGTCACGCCCGGAAACGGGTTCGGCAGGAACGGCGAGGGTTATATTCGTATGGCCCTTACCGTTTCCAAGGACAGGATAAAGACAGCGGTCCAGAGGATAAGGAAATTCCTAAAGTAAGGGCGTTCATCGCGCTTGGTTCCAACCTGGGCGACAGGCGCGGAAATATCGGAAAAGCGATAGAAGAGCTCAGGGATTCACGGATGGTAGAGGTGATAAAAGTCTCAAAGCTCTATGAGACCGATCCCGTGGGCGGCCCGCCCCAGGATAAGTTCCTCGACGGCGCTGCCGAGATCCTGACCCATCTTACGCCTCACGAGCTGCTCGCGCTCCTCAAGATCATTGAGAAGAAGGTCGGCAGGACGCCGTCAAAAGTAAAATGGGGCCCGAGGGAGATAGACCTCGATATACTCCTGTACGGCGATATCGTAATGAATGAGCCCGATCTTGTTATCCCGCATCCCCAGCTCCATTTGCGGCGTTTTATGATAGAACCGCTTGCCGAGATAGCTCCTGACGCGGCTTCGAGGTTCATCCAGGGTAAAAATGAAGATAATCCACTCGATAAATAAGCTGCAAAAAGAGCTTAGGCGCGGCAGAAAGAAGGGACTGCCTGTGGGGTTTGTCCCGACGATGGGTTTTCTCCATGAGGGGCATCTCTCCCTCATAAGGCGCGCCCGCAAAGAGAATAAAGTCATCGTCGTAAGCATCTTCGTGAACCCGGCTCAGTTCGGGCCGAACGAGGACTATAAGAAATATCCCCGTGACCTGCGGAAAGACGCCGCACTCTGTAAAAAAGAAGGCGTGGATTATATCTTTTATCCTGCGGTGAAAGCGATGTACCCGGAAGGATATTCGACTTATGTAAAGGTAGAAGGGCTTACAGAGAACCTCTGCGGGAAGTACAGGCCGGCACATTTCCGCGGAGTGACGACGGTCGTCTCGAAGCTATTTAATATTGTCAGGCCGGATACGGCTTACTTCGGACAGAAGGACGCGCAGCAGGCGATCGTGATAAGACGCATGGCCGAAGACCTGAATATGGGAATAAGGATAAAAGTCATGCCTACGGCGAGAGAAAAGGACGGGTTGGCGATGTCATCGCGCAATGCCTACCTTTCTCCCGACGGGAGGAGCGCCGCCCCGACGGTATATCGTGCTTTACAACTGGCGGGGGATTTGATAAAATCAGGCAGTAGGGATGCTGCTAAGATAAAGTCCGGGATGAGGAAGATGCTTTCGGCTGCCGCGGACAAGATCGATTACATTTCGATAGTAAACCCGGAAGACCTGAAAGACGTGAAAAAGATAAAAGGCAAAGTCCTGGTCGCTGTGGCGGCCTGGATAGGCGGGATGCGGCTGATAGATAATATAGAGGTAAAAGCATAAATGTTAAGGACGATGTTGAAGTCGAAAATACACGGCGCGACTGTGACCGAGTCGAATCTCAAATACACCGGTTCCATCACGATAGACGGGAAACTCCTGAAGGCCGCGGATATGCTGCCCGGAGAGCGCGTCCAGATAGTAAACCTGAACAACGGTTCCCGGATCGAAACATATACC
>JAQTVK010000122.1 GCA_028706795.1 Candidatus Omnitrophota bacterium
CCTCTTCAGGTAGTTTAAAAGAAAACGGATCGACAGGAATCCCGTTACCGCCGACACGATGAAACCCGTAAAAAGCGATAAGCCGTTCTCGCCTGAGGCGATCGCGCAGATATCCTTCAGTTTTAACGCGGTCGCGCCGAATATAATGGGCGCCGAAAGCAAAAACGAGAACCTGGCCGCCGCCTCCCTGTCGAACTTTAGCCCTATGCCCGTAGCCATGGTCACGCCTGACCGTGATACCCCGGGGATTATGGCAAGCGCCTGCGAGATGCCGATCAAGATCGAATCAAGAAAATTCAGCGACTTCAGCGTCCTTGTCTTCCGGCTATACCTGTCGATAAAGTAAAATATTACCGCGAAGATGCCCATCGCGCACGCTATCAGCGCCGGCGACCTGAAGACCGTCTCGGCTTTTTCCTCGAGCAGCTTGCCTATCACCGCTCCCGGGATGCTGGCGACGGCGATATACCAGAGGAGCCGCCCCCTGATTATGCCGAGCCAGTCCCTCCAGAAATACGCCAATACCGCCACGAGCGTGCCCGCGTGCAGCGCGACGTCAAAGGCGAGGCTATGCTCCTGCCATCCGAACAGCCACGGGACGACGATCAGGTGCGCGGAACTGCTGACCGGCAAAAATTCTCCCACGCCCTGGACGATGCCAAGGACGATAGATTGGATTATACCCATATTTTTAGTATTACCGGATCACTTGTTGATTATCTTTTCCGCCATGTCGCCGATACCGGGCAGCTTGAACATTTCGCCCGATAAGGCCTTGATGAGGCAGATGACCCAGACTGCCAGGCCCAATATTCCCAGGAACAACGGGCCTATGACGGTGATGGCCAGCAATATCGACACGACGGTCAACCCGCCGAAAAAGATCAGCGATTGCATGGCATGGAACTTAACGAACTTGTTCTCTTTCTCTACAGCGAAGATTATCAGCCCGGACAGCCAGCCGAATGCGTACGCCAGTGCCGCCGCGAGATTCGCGTCCATTCCCAGGGAACTCTTACCGACATCGGCCATCTTACCCTCCTCGCCCGCTTTAGGCGGACCTTTTTTGGAACGCCTCCGTTAATGCCGCTTCTCCGTCCAATAACGCATCCTTATTGCCCGACACCGTTATCCCGTCCTTTATTATCCGCGTGAGCCCGGCGACGCCGTCTTTCTCGCCCAATACTATCGCGCCGACTAGCCTCCCGTCCTTGATGACGCATTTCCTGTAGATGCCCCTGTTGGCGTCTTTTCTGCAGACCGTTTCGTATCCGTCGCCTTCCGGGTTGACGACGCCTATCGAGGTAAGATCGATGCCCATAACCTTAAGCGTCGCCTGGAAAGTCGTCCCCTTGTATTCGAACGGCTTGTCTATGATGTTCGAGGCCGCGGCCAGGCCCTGGTCTATCGCCGCCGGGATTATGCCGTAGACCATCCCGTTGAATTCGGCGCAGTCCCCGGCCGCATATATGTTATCGCAGCTCGTCCTCATGAATTTATCCACCAATATCCCTTTTTCGATGCCGATCCCGCAACTCTTAGCCAATTCGATATTAGAGCGGACGCCGGCCGAAACTATGAAGAGGTCCGCCTCGAGCTTTCCTATCTCCTTGGAAAGGAGGCAGGTCTTGGCGCCTTCGGTCATGATGCGGTCGCATGTGACCTGCAATACGACTTCGATGTTGGATTTTTCGATCCTGGATTTCAGTATCCCGCCGCCTTCTTCATCCAACTGGCGTGGGAGGAGCCTTGAATTATGCTCGACGATCGTTACCTTGAGCCCCCGGTCGGTCAGGGCCTTTGCCGTCTCGAGGCCGAGCAAGCCTCCGCCGATGACCACCGCCCTCTTCTTTCCGCGGGCGAACGAACGTATCCTGAGGACATCGGCAATGTTCCTGTAAGTGAAGACTTCCCGGGACTTGATCCCTTCTATCGGGGGGACGAACGGTGAGGCGCCGGTGGTAAGCAGGACCCTGTCGAAATCCCGTACTCCGTCCTTCTCGGTCTTCAACTTTTTCGAGGCAAGGTCTATATCGAGGACTTTGTTTTTGAGGGAGACTTCGATGCCGCGCTTCCTGTACCATTCATCGTTATACGGGAAGAGCCGGTTTAAGTCCATCGTTTCCGCGAGGAGCCTGTCCAAAAGAGGGCGGGGATAATAATTGTATTCTTCGTCGGTGAAGATAGTTATCTTTGCGCCGGGTGAATTTTCGGAGATGAATCTAGCGGCGGTGATGCCGCATATCCCGTTTCCTGCTATGGCTATCTTCATAGTTTGGGACGGTTATACCTTTTCGAACATATCCTTCGGTGCGCCGCACTCGGGGCAGACCCAATTATCGGGAAGCTTATCAAAAGGCGTCCCTGCGGCGATGCTGGCAGTAGGATCTCCTATAGCCGGATCGTATATGTAACCGCATACCGTACAGCGATATTTATCCATGGCCTTATCCCTTTCCGGTTATCTTCTTCGCCAATTCAACGCCCATCTCATAACATCTCTTCAACTCATTTTCATCCGGGACATACTTGACCGCGATCGACGGCAGGGCCTGCTCTATCCCCGTCTCTTTAAGCGCCTGTTCCAGCGCAGGGACCGCACCTCCGGCCCAACCGTAGGAACCGAACGCCGCGCCTATCCTGCCTTTCGGCTTCAGGCCGTTCAGGAATTCGAGGAACCCGGCCATGGTAGAAAGCATGCCGTTGTCGTGCGTGGACGAGCCGAAGACGTAGCATTTCGCGTCGAGCATCTGGTTATTCACCTCGCTCCTGTCGGAGCGCGTGATATCGAAGAGCTTCGCCTCCACGCCGCCGTCGGTAAGGCCCTCGGTTATCTTCCTGGCCATGGTCTCGGTCGAGCCCCACATCGTCTCGAAGACGACGACTGCTTTCGGTTTCGTTTCGTTCTTTGTCCATGAAATATAGGAATTGATTATCTTCATCGGGTCGCGCCGCCATATGATCCCGTGGCTCGGCGCTATCATCTTTATGGATATGTTCATCTTGAGGATCTCGTCTATCTTCCTGGCGATCATGCCGCCGAGCGGCCAGAGGATGTTCGCGTAATACTTCGCGGCCTCGTCCATCAGCGCGCACTGGTCGGTCTCGTCGTCAAACCTCTCCGAGGTCGCGTAATGCTGGCCGAAGGCGTCGTTCGGCAGGAGCAGCTCCTCTTCGGCGCAATAGGTGAACATGCTGTCCGGCCAGTGGATCATCGGAGCCTCTATGAACGTAAGGTTCCGCTTGCCGATATTTAACTTATCCCCTGTCTTGACGACCTGCAGGTCCCAATTATGGTAATACATCCTCGCCAGCCCTTCCTTGCACTTCGCCGTGCCGAAGAGCTTGGCCTTGGGGCAGAGTTTCATCAGTCCAGGCAGGGCTCCGGAATGGTCGCTCTCGATATGGTTTACCACGATATAGTCGATCTTCTCCACGGGCACGATCTCGCGTATCCGCTCGATCTGCTCGCCGGCGAATGAGCCGAGCACGCCGTCGATAAGCGTAACTTTCTCATCGATTATAAGATAGGAATTGTAGGTCGTGCCCCTCTTGGTCGAATAGGTATTCCCGTGGAAGGTCCTTATGTTCCAATCG
>JAQTVK010000123.1 GCA_028706795.1 Candidatus Omnitrophota bacterium
GATATCGCCTTCTCAAGCTGGGTGATCGCCTCGTCGGTCATTCCCTTCTTGTAATATGCCCAGCCGAGGCTGTCAATATAGGCGCCGTTATTCGGGCTGATATCGATAGCGCGCTTGATGAGGCCTATCGCCTCGTCGAGGTTCGTCCCCTCTTCGGCGTACATATAGCCCAAAAAGTTCAGCGCGTCGGCATGCCCGGGGTTGAGCGCGATCGCCTTCTTCAGTTCCTCTATGGCAGGCCCCTTCTCCCCGTCGCTTTCGTAGGCGGAGGCTAAATAAAAATATCCTTCGGCGTCCTTCGGCGCGAGTTCTATCGCCCGCTTATATGCGGCAATAGCCTCCTTCGCCATCTTCTTCTGCGAATAGGCCATCCCTTTTACTATAAAGGCCAGGTTGACGCGCGGCTCATCTTTTATGGCGGACGCCTTATCCAGCAGGCTAAGGGCTTCATCCGGTTTCTTCGCGTTAAGGTAGACATACGCCAGCTCAAGATAACCGTCTATCTTATCCGGCGCGAGGCCGATGATCAGATTATAGGTCGTGATCGCGTCGTCTATTTTTCCGGAGCGGTAATACGCGTGCGCCAGCAGGCCGTATACCTTCGTGTTCAGCGGTTCGGCCTCGAGGGTCTTCTTATAGTCCTCTATCGCCTTGGGATAATCGCCCTTAAGTTCCCAGATTATCGCCCTGCTCAGTCGCGCCTCGGCGTGATCGGGATTGAGTTTCACCGCCTCGTCGAAATGCTTGAGCGCTTCATCGTATTTCCCTAACTTCGTGTAAAAGATCCCTAACGTAAAATGTATGAGGCCCGACTCCTTGCCCTCTTTGAGGATATCCTCGTAGACCTTGGTGGCCTCCTCGATCTTCTGCTGGATGACGTAAAGATCGGCGAGGGAGGCGAGGGCCTTGATGTCGTGCGGGTCTTTTTTTACTATCTCCTCATATTGCTGTGCGGCCTTATCGAATTTCTTCGTTATCGTATACAGGAGGGCGAGGGTAAAGCGGGCGTTGACGTCAGCCGGGTCGTTCTCTATCGCGATGTTAAGGTATTTCTCAGCCTCATCCGACCTGTTGAGCCGGATGTAATCGAGCGCTATGCTCGTATTTATTGTCGAGGACTTGGGGTCCTGCTGCAGCGCTTTCTTATATTCCTCGATCCCCTGCTCGAACTTCGATTCGTTGTCGAGCATGTTGCCCATAAGAAAATGGGCATAGGATTTCGTATCGGCGCTCTTCGATTTTGGACCTTCGGAAAAAAGCGTATCATAATCGGAGAGCCGCTCGGAAGACCTGCAATAGAGAGGCGACCCTTTTATTATGGCAAAAAGGGCTACCCCTGCAAGGGCGATGAGAATATACTTTTTCACCTGTGGAAAACGGGTTCCCAAAAAGGACTACTTCTTCTTGTGCCTGTCCCTGCGAAGCCTCTTTTTCCTCTTGTGCGTCCTGATCTTCCTTCTTTTGCGCTTTTTACCGCACGGCATCTTGTACTGCCTCCTTTTAATATATGACTTTATTGAGCGGATATTCGATTATGCCTTCCGCTCCGGCCTGTTTCAATTTGGGTATGAGCTCGCGCACCTGTTTCTCGTCGATAATGGTCTCGATGGCGCACCATCCGGGAACGCTCAGCTGCGAGATGGTGGGCCTGCGCATGGCCGGGAGGATCCCGAGGATCTTCTTCAAATTCTTGTTCGCGATGTTCATCTTCAGGCCGACCTTCTCCTCGGCGGCTATGGCGCCCTTGAGGAGTATGGCGATCTTCTCTATCTTCGCCCTCTTCCAGGGATCCTTCCAGGATTTTCTGTTGGCTATCAATTGGGTCGTCGAAGTGCAAAGCGTCTCGACGATCTTGAGGCTGTGCGCGCGCAGCGATGAGCCGGTCTCGGTGAGCTCGACAATGGCGTCGACAAGCCCGGAATATACCTTGGCCTCTGTCGCGCCCCAAGAGAACTCGACATCGGCATTGACCTTCTTCTTTTTAAGGTATTCTTTCGTGAAATTCACGAGTTCGGTGGCTATCCTTTTGCCGTTAAGGTCCTTTACGCCGCGTATATTGGAATTTTCCGGGACAGCCAGGACCCACCTTACGGGATTGAGGCTCTGTTTGGCATAGGTAAGCTCTTCGACGCGGACGACATCGGACTTGTTCTCGAGTATCCAGTCGTTGCCGGTAATGCCGCAATCGAGGATGCCCCCTTCGACATACCGCGACATCTCCTGCGCCCTTAACAGGACGGGTGCGATCTCCGGGTCATCGGTCGAAGGAAAATACGACCTCTCTGAGGAGGATATGGAAAATCCGGCCTTCTTGAACAGTTTAAAGGTAGCCTCTTGCAGGCTACCTTTCGGCAAACCTATTTTTAGCTTTGACATGGCTCATATTCTATATTTAACAAGCCTAAAAGTCAACGATATTTTCGCCGGAAGCCAGCTCGTCCGTCAGCACTAACTCCCCGGCGAGGTCATCCTTTGATAAGAGCGCGACCGAGACAAGGCCGGGCCCGCCCGATGTCAGCGAGAAGAGTACCAGGTTGATCGCTACCACTAATGCCGCCGCGGCAAGCGCCGGCTTCGGCTGGAACAGCACGGAGAATACCCCGCCCAGGCCTTCGGCGAACCCGTGGCTGCGGCTGGAGTTACGGCTGTCTATGGCATCCAATCTCTCCCCCAGCTCCCTGCTGAACTTCAGCCAAAACTCCTTCGGGGGCTCGGGAGCCTTCTTCTTCGCTATCATATCCATGATATCCTTAAACGACGCCATATTCTCCACCTCCCTCCGTCTTTATGTATGGCGATAACGCCTTCTGCAGATTTTTTGTCGCGCGGAAAAGATGTACTTTCGCGGTCGACTCGCTGCATTTTATTATACCCGCTATCTCGCCCAATTTCATGCCGTGCATATGCCTTAATATGAAGGTCATCTTCTGCTTCTCCGGCAGCATATTTATCGCCCCGTCGACTTTTTCGCGTATCTCCTTGTTGAGGAGCGCTTCTCCCGGGCCCGGACCGTTTTCTATCGCCTCGAACGGCGCCGCATCGTCCTCATTCGCCGGCTCAGGCATGTCGACAAGCACCTTCATCTTCGACTGCTTCTTCCTTAAGGCATCCCTGCACTGGTTTACCAGTATCCTGTAAAACCAGGTATAGAACGCCGAGCCGCCGCGGAATCTCTTTATATTCAAATACGCCTTGACGAACGCTTCCTGAAGCACATCCTTGGCGTCCTCGGCATTCCCGGTAAAATTGTAAGCGAGAGCGAACGCCTTCCCCTTGTAGATATCCACAAGTGAGTCGAACGCCGCCCGCTCGCCATTTCTGGCCCGTTCAATAAGCAGAAGCTCCTGATCCAATATCGGGTTGGCCCTTATTTGCCTGTATCCGCCAGGTCCTTCTTGAGCTCCGAAAGGGTAGATTCCATCCTTTCTATCTGGCCCTGGATCATTTCTCTGTATTTCTCCGGGTCCTTCTCTTTCAACTGCGCCAGCCTCTCGCGGATCTGCCCGCGCCGGTGTTCCATCATCTTTTTGAACTGCTCGGGGTGCTTTTCACCGTATTCCCTCAGCTTATGGAACCTCTCGAAGCCT
>JAQTVK010000124.1 GCA_028706795.1 Candidatus Omnitrophota bacterium
GGCAGGGCGCGGCCATAGCTTTAAATATGATAATGCTGGGATACTCGAGGGAAGACGAGTTTGAGGCGGATAGGCTCGGGGTAAAATATGCTTATTACGCGGGATTTGACCCGAACGGCTCGGTAACTTTTTTGGAGAAGCTCCAGAACCAAGAGAAGGAGAACCCCCTGGACAAAGGCTTGGTGTACTTGAGAAGCCACCCTCTTTATTCCGAAAGGATAACGAGGTCCAGGGCATACGCGGCTTATCTGAAAGAGTACGATCCCGCCAAACAACGCCAGGTTTCCCCGGTTCCTCATAATTAGGACTTAGCATAAGATGTCTTTTTCCAGGTTATGCGTGTTTATTATTCCCGCCCTGCTGGCGTCAGCTCCCGTTTGCGCCGCGGAAGGGGCCGATTATGCCCGCGAACGGCAGATGATGGTCGATTCCCAGATCGCCGCGCGCGGGATAAAAGATAAAAGGATCCTCGACGTAGTCGGAAAGATAGAAAGGCACAAATTCGTCCCCGAAGGCATGAGGAAATACGCCTACGAGGACATATCCCTCCCGATAGGCGGGGATGAAGCCGTCCCCCCGGCGTATTTCGTCTCGCTCGTCGCCCATCTCGCCGGCCTTAAGGGGAAAGAGAAGGTCCTGGAATTGGGCATAGAATCCGGTTACCAGGCGGCCGTGCTCGCGGAGCTCTCCGGGCAGGTCTATTGCGTCGAGCCGTCGCAGGAGATCGCACTGGAATCCGAGGAGAGGCTCAGGGCGCTAGGTTACAAAAATATAAAAGTTAAGACAGGAAGGATAGACTCGGGATGGCTTGAGTTCGCCCCTTATGACGTCATCGTGGTGACCAGTCCGATAGATTTCGCCCCGCAGCAGGCGATCGACCAGCTCATGCCGAACGGCAGGATAGTGATGCCTCTCCGCGAATACTGGGGAAGGAAGATGGTCGTGCTTACGAAGACGCCTAAGGGCAAGGGCTTCGAGATGACCGGGACATTCGTGACGCCTGTCACCGGGGAGATGCCTTCGCCGATCGCTAAAGAGCCCGTCCCGAAACAGGCAGAAAACGAGAAATGGGGGGCCGCAAAAGGCAGCAAGTGGATGAAGAAAAAATGAAGTGGCCGTTCGCGTTCTATATCATGTTCTTCTTTGCCGGGACTTCGGTTTTTTCCGCATACGGCGAAGAACCGGACCCGGCTAAATTTTACGATTACCCCAAGGGTGCGCCGTCTTTTTACAAACTTGAGTCGAGGGAAAAGACGGGCGGATACGAACATTATTCTTTCAGCTACCCGTCCGCGCTGCAGACCGATTATCCCAACAATACGGTATACCTGGATTTCTATGAGCCGAAGGGAAAGGAAAAATATCCCGCGGTAATATTCCTCAGCCATATAGCCGGAGGGGTGCCGCAGATCGAAGGGGAGTTCTGCCGCGACCTCGCCTCCAACGGCATAGCGGTCCTGTTCGTCCAGACCGCGTACCAGAAGGATTATAAATTCAGCCGCAAATGGCTCGAGGAGAATATCAGGCAGTGCGGCTCGGACGCGATAGTCCAGCTCTTCCGGCAGATAGTCATCGAGGCGCGCCGCGGGATAGACTGGCTCGAGGCGCATCCGAAGGTCGAGAAGGACAAGATCGGCCTAATGGGGCTTAGCCTCGGCGGGATAATGGTGCCGATCGTCACCGCTGTAGACGGGAGGCCGTGCTCGATGGCTATAATCCTCGGCGGTGGCGATATGGGCAAGATAATGTGGAACAGCTTTGCGACAAAGACATTCAAGAAAAGCCTGGAAGAGGAAGGGATAACTTCCGAGGGGGAACTCGAGAAGAAATTATGGATAATAGACCCGCTGACTTTCGCGGACAAATGCAAGGGCAAGCCCACCCTGATGGTAAACGCGTATTTCGATTCCGCGATACCGCGCGCAAGCACCGACCAATTGTGGGAGGCGCTGGGCAAGCCGCAGATAGTCTGGATACCGTCGGGCCATTTCACATCGCTCTTCACGATGGGCTACGCCAAATTGAAGACGTTCCAGTTCTTTTACGCGGAACTGGTCGACAGGGAAAAGGCCAAGAGGATCGAGCCCTCGTATTATCCCGAGTATCCCGTATCGAATTTTTCGATAGACGCGGGGAATATCATAGGCAATGAGACGAGCTACAAGGTCAAGGTCGGCACGAACAACAGGTACCGCGATATCCGCGCCGGCGTCATACGGCAAAACCTTTTCGGCTCGGGGTATTTCGGCGGGGCCGAGGCGCTCTGGCGCGCGTCGAAAGATGACCGCCACGCCATGCGGGATGCCGGCGGCAGCCTTATATTCGGGAGCCGCCTGACCGAGCATACCCATGGGTTCCTCGAATATACATACGAGGACGTGAATGTCGATAAAATAGCGGATTCCGCTCCCCAGGAGTTCAAGAACAACGCGGGCAGGACCGGCGTATCCACTCTCTCTTTCCATTGGGAGAGGAACACGGCCAACGATAACCTCTACCCGACGGACGGCTCGTATTATCACGCCGGTTTCGGCGTCGCGGCGAAGGGGATGGGCGGCGATTATAATTTCATGCGGGCCACAGGCGAAGGAAGATGGTATTTCACCCTGCCATACCCGAAGATAACCTTTGCCTTCAGGGGGATGGGCGGGTGGATGGACAGGTACGGCGAAACGAAAGACGTCCCGTTCTTCGAGAAGTTCATGCTGGGCGGGATAGATACGGTGCGCGGGTATAAAGTCAACTCCATAGGGCCGAAAGACGCGGACAACAGGCCCTTATGGGGGACGGTGATGCTGCTTGGAAACGCGGAGATGAGGTTCCCGATATATAAATGGTTCAACGGCGCGTTATTTTACGACGTAGGCGGGGATTGGAGGAGCTTAAACAAGGTGCGTTTCCCGGTGGAGCTCCAGAATTCCATCGGCACAGGCCTGCGCTTCAAAACGAAATGGACCGTCCTGCGTTTTGACCTTGCCTACCCGCTCAATACCAACAAGGAGACGCGCGTGCCGAGGTTCATGTTCGACGTGGGGCTGCCGTTCTGATGATAATATCACTCCGGGAATTTAACAGGTTTCCCGTCTTGCACGGCATATCCGACCGGCGGATAAGCCACGGGGATTTCCTGGAAAGGCTGGGTATCCCGCCCAAGGGCCTCGTCCGCCTCCAGCAGGTGCACGGCGGAAAAGTGGTTAAGATAGGCGCGAAGGCCGCCTTATCAGGCGAGATCCCGGGGGCGGACGGCGCGGTAACCTGCGCGCAGGGGATAGCGCTTTCTGTCAGGACCGCGGATTGTCTCCCGGTGCTGTTCTACGACCCGGAGAATAACGCCATCGGCATAGCGCACGCGGGATGGAAAAGCACGAAAGAGAAGATATCCAGGAATGTCGTCGAAGCGATGAAAGCCGAATATAAAACGGCGCCGGCAAAGCTGCTTGTGGGTATGGGCCCGGCGCTCAGGCAGTGTTGTTACGAGGTGAACAGCGAATTTTTGGTGCATTTTCCGGATTCGGTTGTTAAAATGGCGCATAAGCATTATTTCGACCTGGTAGGCGAGAACGCCGAACAACTGAT
>JAQTVK010000007.1 GCA_028706795.1 Candidatus Omnitrophota bacterium
AGGCGAATCGTCCATAAGGTCGAGGTGCTCGGGGAGTAAGCTAAGGTCTGCTCCTTTTGCCGCAAATAGCCACCCCCTGTTGTGGCCGTCCAATTCCTTCTTTATCTCCCGCGCGGCCTTTTCCATGTAAGCGGCTTCTCTTTCCGTCACGACAAAGGCGACGCGCAGTATCCTGCCCCATCTCTTCTCGAATATCCGGGCGCTCCTGTCGAAGGTGCCATCCTTGTCCTTGAGGAACTTGCCGGATCTCCCCTCCTCATGGTATACGTAGCATCCTTTCGCCATCGCACATTTAAACCCGGCGGCCTGCGCCCTGCGGCTGTAATCCGTGTCCTCGAAATAGGCATAACCGTATTTGTCGTCTAGAAATCCGATCTTTTCTACCACTTCGCGCTTTATCAGCATGCAGAAACCGACACAGGCGTTCATCTCGACCCACTTGCCGGAGTGTTTCCTGAATCCCCGCGCAAATTCATCCAGCGTGGTCTCTTTCCCGAAACGCAGGCCGAAATTATTTGAGGAAGGGTTGACGATGCCTATCGAGGTGCCGCCCTCGGCCACCCTTATCATCTCCTCCAGCCAACCTTCGGTCGCGATTATATCGTTGTTAAGCAGGCATACATAAGGGGCGCGGGAAATTTCCATCCCCTTGTTCATCCCGCGGGGAAATCCTTCATTAAGGCTGTTGAAGATGACCTCTATCCGGAGGTTACGCCCCTCTTTAAGCGACGACAGGTATCCCTTCAGGCCTTCTTCGGTCGAGCCGTTATCGATTATTATCAGGCGCGAGGGGACGCCGGTACAGCGCAGCAATGATTCAACGCACCGTTTCAGGATGGCGAGGTTATTCCAACTCAATAGGACGAGGTCGCACCTTATTTCCATCCGCATGCCTCCAGCATCCTCTTCAGGCTGGCTTCATAGGTATACCGGCTGACAGCAAGGGCGCGGCCTTCGGCGGCTATCTTTGCCCTCTCATCGCCATGGGAAAGATAATATTCCGCCTTCTTCAATAATTCCCCTGCGCTGCCGTATGTCACGAGGTTCTTTTTGTCCTCGAATAACTCGTTAAAACCGGTGTCATCTTTCAACCGGTTCGTGACAAGCAGCGCCCCGCACGAAAGCACTTCGAACATCCTCATGTTTATATCGTCGTTTATCGAATAATTGAACCCGATCTTGGCGCTGCTGTAGATGTTAGACATAAAGCGCGAATCCGCCCTGCCGATATAACTTTCCGGGTATCTCCGCGCGAGAAGCTTAAGCAGTTCTCCCCTTAGATTCTTCTTGCCTTCCGTCCCGACGAAAGCGATGTCGAGCTTACGCTCGATACCAAGGTCTTTATGGACCTCCGGATCACAGGCTATATGGACCCACTCGGCGTCTATGCCCGTGTCTTTTTTAAGTTTTTTCACGCCGGTCTTTTGGGCGCAAAAGACAAATCCGTAATGCCCAGCCTGTTCTTTTATCTTTTTATACGGTTTTTCGAGATGGGTATCTATCGCATAAAAAGCGGAAGGCTTGAGATGTCCCGGTATATCATATTTGTAGTCACCATGGTCGATACGCAGGTAGAGGTCATATCCGGCAGGGATATTGTTATTGCTCGTCCAGAAATGGTCGAATTCTATTCCCATCTTCGCCGCGGCGCGCTCGAAATAACGCCCTATCGTGTCTTCCCTCTCCTTGTTAAAGACCAGCGCAAGTCTCATTCGGCCGCCAAAGCCTCCTCTGCTGCCTTTAAAACCGCTTCAACGCTTATCCCGGAGACGCATTTCCTCTCGGCGCACTCTTTCATCTTGAAATCCCTGTAACAGGGGCGGCATGCGACATCCTCTTTAACAACTTTATGCCTTCCTGAGGGCGGGTACTGCCCATACACCTTCTCATCGACCGGCCCGAATATCCCGACCGTCTTCGCGCCGGCCGCAACAGCAAGATGCAATGGGCCGCCGTCATTGGCGATGACCAGCCCGCACAGGGCCATCAGTGCCGCCGAACGCAGTAGCGTAGCCTTGCCGCAAACCATCATAACCGGGTTCTTCATGGCTTTTGCCGTATTTTCGCATATCCGGGCCTCGGCATCGCTCCCCAATAAGAGCACTTTCGCGCCCCGCTCTTCTATAAGCCGGTCGGCAACCGCGGCAAAACCCTCGCTTCGCCAATGTTTAATCGCCGCCTCTCTACCCCAGCTCGCGCCTCCTGCCGGCGCGATACCGATAATCATCTCCCCATCTTTGATCCCGTTTGTTTTGAGGAAATTGCGCGCCCATTCCTTGTCTTCCTGAGAAAGGTAGAGGCGGATCCTTTTCTGGGCCGGCTCAATGCCAATAAACCGTAAAAGCTCAAGATAATATTCTATTACATGCTTATCATGATAACCGCCTATCGATATTTTCCTCGTCAGCAAGGTCCCCCTGTTCTTGTAGTCGAACCCTATCGTCTCTTTGATCCCCGCAAGGAAGCAGATAAACCAATATTCCCTGCTCAGCGAAAGGTCTATGGCCGCATCGAATTTTTTCTCCCTGATATCTTTCGCCAGGGCGAAGAGCTTTTTGAAATATCCGGCCTTTGATCCTTTCCAGAGCGCTCTCAGTTCATCTTTTTCGTAGATGAAGACCCATTTTATATCCGGGTTAGATTTCAGCAAGGGCTCTGTGCGGCGGTTGCAGAGAAAACCTATCCCGGAACCCTCGATCTGCGCGCTCAGCGACTCGATAAGCGGAGTCGTAAAAAGCACGTCCCCTATCCCGAAAGGATTGATGATAAGTATATTTTTTAGGGCTTTTTGCATAATTTCCCGCTCACCGCTTCAAATACGTCGTCAACAGTGATATCCCCTACGCTTGGCCTTCCGATGACGATATGCCCCTCGCCGTAAGGCCCCCATCTTTTTGATGACCCTCCAGGGCGCGACTCCCCGAAAAGAGCGGCTACCGGAGAACCAACTGCAGAGGCAATATGCACCGGCCCCGAATCGCACGATAGCAGGAGGGCCGACCTTTTTAAAAACGCCCCGAATTCCTTAAGAGCCAGCCTGCCGGTAAGGTCTACGGCCGTATTGCGCATCTTCGCCTTTACTTCGGCAGCTGCATTTCGCTCGTCTTCCCCGCCGACCAAAACGGCTTTTACTCCGTATGCGTCGATCATCTTATCGCAGACCCGTGCGAAGTTTCCGGCCGGCCATAATTTTTCCGGATTACTCGTGCCGGGATGGACGGCTACAAAACCGCCTCCGGCGAGCCCGTTCTGCGACAATATCTCTTCCGCGGCGCGTTCGTCCGACCCTGCCAATGGAAAACAAAGTCTTTTGCTTAAGGTACCGGCGCCGGCAGCCTTTGCGAGGTCGAGGTTATATTCCACCTCATGTTTCTCGCAAAGATATTTTTCATCTTTTATAACGCGCGTGAGAAGGAACCCGAGTTTCCTGTCATAGCCTACCCTGGCGGGTATCCCGGCGAGAAAGGCGGCGACATTAAAGAATTTGCTCGGGTTGAAGATGACGGCCATATCGAATCCCGATCTCCGCAGGAAACGGATAAATCTTAAGCGCTTAGCAAGCGAATCCAGCTCGCAACCGGGGTCGAGCTTGATGATGGAATCGATGCAGGGGTTACCTTCGACCACAGGCGAAGAAGACGCCTTTACCGCAAGCGTTATTTTCGCTTCAGGAAAACTCGCGCGCATTGATGCGAACGCCGGGGTGGTAAGCAGTAACTCGCCTATCCTGTCCGTCCTGACGAGAAGGATCCTGCGGGGATTTGGCAAATTAGACCTATTCAGGCTGGACCTTTACGATAGCGAGTCCGCATAAGGACCAAAAAAGGACCGCCAACGGAAGGGAATAAAGATTAGTATCGACGAAACTATTGGCAAGAGTAGCCATTATACAGGCGGCAGCGCCTATTACGGCGGCCTTCACGAACTTGTCGGAAGTGATAAAAAACCTTGAGATCGCACGGATGAAAACACTCACGCAGAACCACAAAAAGACTAAAAGGCCTATTATCCCTGTTTCGGCGGCTATCTGGAGGAAACAGTTATGGGCATAAACAATCTCGCTGTAATCCGGAGGCCTGTATTTTTCGAAGACGCTCATAAATGTATTGAGGCCATGGCCGAATACCGGCTTGTCCAAAAACATCCTCCAGCCTGTCTTCCATATTATAAGCCTGTCGACGGAAGAGGCGTCGCTTCCTAATTTGGAGAAGTAATCAATCTGCGCTTTAATAGGCGGGGGCGCGATCAAGGCCGTTAACGAGGCTAACAGGACAAGGATAATGAGCACCGCAACAAGACGTCTCCATCCGGTAAAGATAAGAAGAAATAAAAACCCCGCAAGAAACCCCAACCATGCCCCTCTCGAAAAAGTAAGCACCAGGCAGGCCGCAAGCACGAGTGATATCACCAAAAGCCCGCACTTCTTCTTCCAATCTTTCGCGTTAAAGGCGATAAGCGCAAGCGGCAAAGGCAGCATAGTCGCAACGTAAGTGCCGAAATCGTTCGGGGCTTTGAATGCCGCGGTTATTTTTGCCTTTTCGAACATAGGGAAATTCCGGAAAAGGTCGTAGCCCGCCAATCTCTGGTATATGCCGTCTATTCCGGAAAAAAGCGCAGCTACCAAAAAAACGGAAACGAGGTTGAAAACCCGCCTTGGGGTATTGATGACATCCGCTATGATCAGGAATATCAGGAGATATTCCATGACTTTGAAGAGGAACGCCTCGGCGCTCATCCCTAACCTCTGGCTTGTGAACGCAGAAGCTATCAGGCTCACAGCTATAAAGGATATGATCGAGGCCTTCAGGTTGAACCCGTAACTCGACCTGACGACAGCCAGGGCTATTATAAAAAAGAGCGTACCCAGGAATATGGCGAATAAGGTTACCGGGAGGAACACCCCTGTCGCGAACAGGTCTCCTTCGATATCAAAATGGTGCGAGATGACCGCCAGGGATATCATTATCGATGAATAGACAAGGAGGACCATCAGGACGCCCAGGGGCGTTATCACCTTAAGCAGGCCATAAGTCGTTTCCGGAGGGACGAATGATTTTCTCTTCTCGAGCGTCCATTCCCATGCCTTGAGGCCGTTTTTATACAGCCAGATCATTATCGCCAATGTGGCAAAGACCTCGACCACGCTCTTTGAGGTAGGGATAAAGAAAACGAGGGTATAAACCATATACTCGATGACCTTGTCGCAGCCCGCATACAATCTTTGTCTGCCGGCATTCATATCGGTCATCTCAGGTATATCCCGCTCACTTGATGATACAACGCTCCGCTTTCCCTGCAGATCGCTTCAATATCCACTTTTGTCTTTTCGCATGCTGAAGGAATGGCGATGATCACCTCGTCTATCGAATGTTCCTCGACCAGCCGCGGTATATCAGACCTTACTCCCAGGACCGAGACCCCCTGGATCCTCCTTCCCTGCTTCGACAGGTCATCGTCTACAAATCCCACCGGCCAGTAATTAAAGGCCTTGTTCTTGCGCACTTCCCGGAGGAAGGCATCACCGGTATCTCCGGCCCCGAAGATCAATATCTTTTTCCCTTTCGCGTCCAGCGAAACGAATATCTGCTCCCTAAAGAGCCTGAAAGCGACCCTCACCGCGGACATGAGGATCAGCAGGATCATTGCGTCCAGAAGGAATATCATCCTTGAGAAATGTTCGAACCTGAACGCCAGTACGAGCGCGGCCGCCGAAACCAAAGATCCTAATATGACGCCTTTGACTATGTTCAAGATCTCATTAAGCCCTATATATCTCCAGATATTCCCATAAACACCGGTAATCGAAAAAGCCAGCAGTTTTATCACTATCATTATCGGGAGCGATTTCGCTATCAGCCCGAAATTAAAAAGGTCTACGACGCCGTCATAGCGGATTAGGTAGCTGGAGAAATAAGCGATGCAGATCAAGCAGAGGTCGCATACCACTTCGAAAATAACCCTTTTATATTTTATCAGCGCATCTATAAGTTCGGATTGGTTCTTATAATATGCGACGTCACGCGGCGAAGCAGGTAGCGCCTCATCCTTCCTGCGGGTCATCTTGCTGAGAAATACGCCGAGCGAGAAGACGACTATGAAAAGAAGCGTCACTACGGTAATGCTTACGTATGCCTTCACATAGAAAGAGGCGTATGCCACGAGCCCGAAGAGGAGCGCTATCAAGTACAAAGTTGTGACCGCTTTTCTTTCATGCCAGCCAAGAAAGACCATCCTGTGCGAGGTATGGTCTTTACCTCCCTTCGCCACAGACCTCCCGTCTATCGTCCTTGTAACCGTGACAAAAATCGTATCGAAGATCGGGACTGCGAGCGCTAAGACGGGTATAGATAAGACAAGGAAAAGGCGCGATGCCTCTTTCCACGTACCCATCACAGTGATCGACGCAAGCATGAAACCCAAAAACATCGCGCCGCAATCTCCCATGAATATCTTGGCCGGATGGAAATTATGCGGTAAGAAGCCTAATGCCGCGCCTCCCAGTATAAGCGCAAACATCGCCATTTCGTTATTCTTGAGCGCCAATGCGCAGGCAAAGACAGTAAGTGAGGCTATCGCTGCCACTCCCGAAGACAAGCCATCCATATTATCGAGCAGGTTGAAGGAATTGGTTATGCCGACTATCCACAGGATAGTAAGCGGTATGGCTAATACCGAAGGTATTATATTTATCGTGACCCCTGATATGACGGTCAGGGAAGCGCAGACTATCTGGCCTACGAGCTTGGACTGCGGGCTTAATCCTTTGAGGTCGTCTGCTACTCCGAGCAAAAATATAGAGGTGCCCCCGATGAGGAGCCCAAGGCCTCCCTTCATTCCTTTTAGGTAGACCAGGTAGGCTATTAAAAACGCGGCATATATGGCTACACCGCCCATGAGCGGGATAACGTTCTTATGCCACCTGTCCTCTTTTGGCTTTGCTACAACACCCGCGCGGCCCGCTATCGCTTTTACCAGCGGCGTAAGGAGGAAACTGATGAAAAATGCCGTCAGGAACAGGTATGCGAATTTCACCTTTAGCTATTTCCTTTTGTATACCTGACAACGTCTTCGATGATCGTCTTTAGGTCGACGGTAGGCTTGAATCCGATGAGATCGCGTATCTTCGTTGTGTCAGGGACCCTTCTCTCCATATCTTCGAAGCCCTCCTCATACGCCTTCTCATAAGGTATACGGACTATCTTTGAGCGGCTCCCGGTTATCCCAATGACCTTTTGGGCTAACCCTTCGATAGTTATCTCTTCCTGGCTTCCGATATTGAAGACCTGCCCATAGGCCTTTTGGTTCTCTATAACCTTAGGCAATGTGCTGACTACATCCTTGACGTGCAGAAAACACCTTGATTGCTTCCCTGAACCATAAACCGTAATATCTTTATTCTCCAAGGCCTGTTTTACGAACCTCGGAAGAACCATGCCGTACGCCCCCGACTGCCGGGGCCCTACGGTATTAAAAAGCCTGACGATCGTGGCCGGGACATTTTTCTCTTTCCAGTATACGTAGGCGAGCATCTCATCTACCGCCTTAGCGGTCGAATAGCTCCACCTCGATTTAAGCGGCGAGCCGAGTATCCTGTCCTGGTCCTCCTTCAGCGGCCCTTGCGTATTCTTACCGTATATCTCGGAAGTCGACGTGATAAGCACTTTTTTATGGTAGCGATATGCCATCTCCAGGACGATCTCGCTCCCTTTGATGTTCGTCGTAAGGGATTCAAGCGGATGGTTTACGATAAGTTCCACTCCAACGGCTGCGGCCAGGTGGAATATGGCATCGCAGCGTTCGGCGAGCTTGTCTACCAGGGACTCGTCAAGTATCGTCCCGACAACAAGCTGGAAAGCGGCATTACCCTCTAGATGTTTTACATTTTCTATCTTCCCGGTAGAAAGATCATCGAGGACCGTGACTTTGTGCCCCTCGCCTAACAGCTTGTCCGACAGATGGGAACCGATGAAACCGGCCCCTCCGGTGATCAAATAATGCACGAATTTGTCTCCTTTTGTAGTACTATATTATAAGTTATCTGATACGATTTTGCAATATGCCTTAATCCCTCTTGCAAAGCGCCTCTTCGTAAAGGGCTGTTATATCCTTCACGAGCCGTTCTTTGGAATATTTTTGGAGGACCTTCCGGCGGCCGTTACTGCCAAATTCGCCCCTCTTTTTATGGTCCTGCGCCAGCCCAAGGAGGCATTTTGCAAAACCCGCGGCGTCCCCTGAAGCGGCAAGATAGCCGTTTATCCCGTCTTCCACCACATCCTTCACGCCGCCCACGTCAGTCGACACGACAGGCCTGCCGGAAGCAAGCGCCTCTATCAGGGCTACGGGAGTGCCTTCGTTAAGCGACGTCAGCGCTACGATATCCAGGTCCGCATACACATCGGCCATTTCTTTTTTCCAACCGACAAAGACGATCTTTTCCCGGATGCCCAACTTCTCCGCGTATCCCTCGAGCCCGGCCCTCTCTTCCCCGTCTCCTATGATAGCGCACTTTATATCGGGTATGCCGGCTGCGTCGAATAACTTTTTGCAGGCATCTAAAAACATCCTGTGGTTCTTGACCGGGACGAGCCTCCCTATTATCCCTATCAGGATACAATCCTTGCCGACATGCAGTTCGCCCCTGAACTTTTCGCTCCTCGATACGATCGAGGAAAGCCTGCCCAGTTCCAGGCCTAAGGGGATGACTCTTACCTTTTTATCTTTTGCTATCTTATACTTATTGACTATCTCCTCTTTCTGCGCCTCGCTGACCACGACTATATATTTGGAAAAAATCGCCAAAAACCTCTCAATGAAAAGAAAGGCGCCGGCAGAAAAACTATCAAAGTAGCTTTCAAATATATGCCCGTGAAAAGTATGTATCCTTAGCGGGACCCCCGCCAAAATTGCCGCGGCCCTTCCCAACGCCCCTGCCTTAGCCGTGTGCGTATGCACGATGTCCGGCCTCTCCCGCCGCATGATCAAATATATCTTCCATAACGCCAAAATATCTTTTACCGGGCTGATCTTACGTTCCAACTCCGGGATGATAACCGGCTCTACGCCCTTCTCCTTGGCTAAATAGCCCATGTCTTTTTCGCCCGCTCCGACCCTGCCGGTGGCCAGGATAGATTCAAAGTCCTTGTTATTTAAGGCCTGCGTCAAGAGGATGGTGTGTATGGCCGGGCCGCCGACATTCAACCGGGCGATGATCCTGAGTATCTTCAATTTTTTTTGGGCCATTTAAGGATTTTACTTAAAATGAAACTGCTTTTCTTGATCTCCTGCCAGGTGGTTCCGCTGAAAAATCCGCCCAGGCTTAAGAGCAGGACCGTGCCCTTTATCACGATATCAAGGAAGCCCATTTCCCTGCGGAGCGCAAGATCCAGGATAATATTCGCCGCAATCGCCGTAAATACGAGAATGGATGCCGATTTGACCGCATTATCCAAGAAACTACGTTTAACGCTTGATAATAATACCGTTGTCATGCTGTTTTTTGTCAAATTATCCGCAATTGATCGTGCTCTCTTATAGACCGCGGACATATACGCCACAGTCTTGCTTTCTTCGAGCATCTTCGGGTTCATCTATTTTCCTTTTTCGCCGCTGAACTTGTACGGTCAAAACCTATTATCACACCCTGGATATTATAACTATCCGTACTTAATACGACACCATTACCTATCTTCACCGCGTAATTGTTAAAGTATAAAATTCCTCTCTCTTCGGTGCAATTTATCTCAAATAAGCACACCACATCCCTGCCGCTCGGGTTCGGGACCAGGGAATAGTCGTTGTTCCTCAGGTTAAACTGGTTTATAGTGATGACCTCGGAAGGCGTGTCGCTGACAATTTTCTTCAGGATCCCTATCGTATTGCCGTAGTTATCCTTTACTACGTCGCCCTCGCGGAAAGCGCCCGCCAATTCGGGCATGATGCTGGCGCATTTGATCTTCACCAGGACCTTCGTCGTATCCCTCATATCCAATTTACGCGTCAACGCCTTATTCCCTATATAAAAGACCGGCGCAAGGCCCAGCAAAAACAGGATCACCAAAAAATCGAAAAGGTTGATCTTGCCGAACACCTTCCCTTTATCATCGATGAACTTCATCTTCCCACCTCCTTTGTTTAGCGGCTTGTTAAATGTAGCCCTTCCACCAATAATACGCTATCGCAGAATATTCGCGCAAGATGCCTTCGATCTGCCTGAGGTCGATCTGCTTCCAATTCCCCCCGGAATAATAATTGGCCGTCTTATGGCTGTAAAACGAACTCTGCGGTATGGGGGTATATGCTACTTCTATCTTTTCACCGGTCTTTTTAAATACCATGGAAACACGGCGCATGTGGTACGGGGAGCTGACCAGCAGGATCGAATCCCATTTCTTGTCCTGTAATATCTTCTCCGAGAATTTTACGTTCTCATAAGTGTTCCTTGCCCTATCTTCCAGCATGATCGCTTCCGCGGGCACTCCCAAAGAGACTGCAAGGGCTTTCATGACCAAAGGCTCTTTGAATATATACATATATCCCGATGAAAAGACGATGTTCTTGGCGAATCCCGCCTTATAAAGCTCGACCGCATATTCGACCCTCTCCAGATAACCCTGTCCAGCCTCCCCGGATTCGCCTACGCCTCCGGCGAATACCACTATCGCGTCCGCCTTACGCGGCGTGTCGGTTATTTTAAGCGGCTCTGCCATAAACCAGACTACCGGTGTGTAGAAAATAAAAAGATATGCCGCCAAAACAACCAGGGCCGCTTTTACGATCCTTCCGGATGTCTTATACAGGGCGAGGAAATTTTTGTGCCAATCGTACGGGGATCTTGATTTCTTCTCGATGGTTTCTTCTATCAGGCCGCTCATGCGCTCTATCCTTGCGGCCCAGCTGTTCTTCCTGGCCGATAAAATGCGCTTGTCCGCGAGGGCGCTGTCCTTCTCCCCGACCGACAGGGATACCTGCTCCGCAAATTCGCTCTTATCTTTCCCGATAGAGACAATACCGCCGTTTTCGCGGTTAAAGTTCAATATTTCCGGCAGGTCCGTTGACACGACCGGTTTCCCGAGCGCGTGATACTCGTTGAGTTTCGTAGGATAGACGGTCGCGGTATATTCCGTATTAAGATAAGGGATTATGCAGACGTCAAATCCATTTATGTAGTACGGTAATTCCGAAAAATCCTTCTTACCCAATAAATGTATGTTCTTTAAACCGCCGATCTCGCGGATGTCTGCCTGGACAGGACCCACCAGCACCAAAGACCATTCGGGGTGCGCCTCTGCGATGTATCTCAGCAAGCCAAAATCGATATGCTTATGCACCCCGCCGACATATCCTACGATGGTCCCGCTGATCTTCTTCAGGTCGGAAGGCACCGTATCCGCGGAAGGCCTGAAATTTTCGAATGCCTCGATCTTTACTCCGGGAGGGAATATGCTGACATTTTCGTTCAGCGGCCGGCACTTTTCTTCGAGGACCCTGCCTTGCGCGAATACCACGTCGCTCTTCCTTATCAGCTCATCTTCGGCCTTCTTTACTGCCTTGGAACTTCCGGCCAATTCGAAAAAGTCAGCTACGCAGTAATAGACCAGGATTTTCTTCCCGACATTGTTGATGATATCCAGGGCGGTCCCGGTAGGCAGGTATGTCCATATGATAGGGTTTGAAAAACCCATCACTTTCATCCACCTGTTGATGACGGCAAGCAATATACGCTTATTTATTTGCCTGGCTATACGCGAATAAGGGAACGGCAGGACTATCGGGGAATAAACATAAAGGCCCTCCGCCACTTTCCTTATCCCCTTGATTCCCTTGAAATAATCCCCGAACCGCTTCTTGAGCCTGTATATGTCTTTTATCCCCGGCGACCGCACGCCGGTATTTTCGATAAATAGTACCTTGTTCCCGTTATTGGCAAAGGTCGACATTATCTCCTGGTGCCCCTGCCAGATAAAATCCCAATCTATCGAAGATATGCAGATTATATTTTCGCCTTTAAGCATTATAGGCCATCCTATCTGTAAATTATCCTTATCCTTAACAATGAGGCGACCAACCCTACGAGCGCCTTATAGTCAAAAGGATTCTCTCCCAGCGCCGCAAGGTACCATTTCTCGCTCTCTTTAAACTGCCTGTTATGCTGATACATCCTTCCTGCGCCGCACATCACCGAGGCCCTGCGCCTTCTTATCATTTCCTGCGTTTTCCTGTCCTTGCCGCCTATCTCCCTGAAATGCTCGTCGAGGAGGCGCAGCATATTTACCGGGTTTCCCCCGCCGCTGGCAAAAAAAGCGCCTTTTTCCGTAACACGGTAACACCCCAGCACTTCCGGCAGGAAATAGAACCGGTATCTTCTTGAAAGCCTCAGCCAGTATTCATAATCTTCGATGGCAAATAACCGTTTATCCTCGGAAAATTTGAAACCGCCCTCGAAGAATATCTCCCGCCGCAAGGTGACTGCCGATACGGGCAGGCATTTGCCTTCGAACAGCAACCTCCTGTACATGTCGTCCCCGTAGGGCTTATAAGAAGTGTGCCTTAAGACCCTGCCGTCGTGGACTATTGCTTCGTTATGCCAGATAAGCCCGGCATCCGGCATATCATCCAATACCTCTTTTGACCTCTGTAATTTTTCATTATACCAGTAATCATCGCCGTCGAGTAAGGAGATATACCTGCCGGTCGAAAGGCTCATTCCTTTATTCCTGGCGCACGCAGGCAGGCCGCTGTTCGCCTGGTAGTGGTACCGTATCCTTTTGTCCGGAAATGAGGAGACGACTTCCCGTGTATTATCGGTAGAGCCGTCGTCCACGATTATCAACTCAAAATCGCCGTATTCCTGGCTTAATACCGACCTTACCGTATCGCCGATAAATTTCCCTTTGTTATAAGCCGTGATCACGACGCTTATTCCCGGATTCTTCATTATCTCGTTTCTGTCTCGGCCGGCTTATTTATGGAATAGATAAACCTTCTGGCCGGAGATTGTATCGCCCCCCTGCTCAGCCACCACCTCTTAAAGTTTATCGAATCCAATTTTTTGAAATACCTGCCGTAATAACCCGGGATTTCTTTTTTTTCGATACCGACGGCTTCCCAGTCCCCGAGGGACAGGTCGTTGACAGTGGCTGCTTCGCCGTTTTTGTTGATAAAATAGACCCCATTATAAACGTCAAAGGCGGCCCATCCCCTCCCCAATTTTACAAATGACAACGGTTTTCTTTCGTTTCCTTTTTCGGGATACGCACTATAATAGAAAGCGTTCAGGTTTGTGTAATTACAGAGCGTGGTAAAAACGTCCTGGAATTGGTCGTCGGTCCCGTATCCTCTTACGATGATATGCCAGACATGGTCGTCTATCACGGGCAATTCCTTAGGGTTATCCTTTATGTTTTTACGTGTCCATTCAAATATTTTCATCGCCTTATCTTCGTCGTTTTTGGCGCCTGCGACTATTTTCCTCACGAGCACCCCATAATTGTAATGCCTGTCGAAGAAATCGAGCAATTTAAGATATAAAGGCAGTTTGATAACGCGCACTTTATAATCCACTCCCTGCAAGGTCGTGACCTCTAAATTAAGGAGTAACACCATTATAGCCAAAATGGCCGCGCAGCCCAGCAGCCAAAATTTATGTTTTTTCATGCCGCGGTATCCATGAATTTTTCGTGCCATAATTCGAGCATTAAAATCGCCCATAACTGGAGGGCGTAATCCTTTTTCCCCGAGATATGGTCTTCGACGATCCTCTTGACAGCGGCGGGATTAAAATACCCCCTTTTAAGGGAGCGGCCGGAAAGGACCGTGTCTCTCAGGTAATCCCTGAGTTCCCCCCTGAACCATTGTCCGACCGGCATGCCGAAACCCATCTTCCTCCTTTGGATGTTCTCCTCCGGGAGCAGCCCTTTGACGGCTTTTCGCAGGATGTATTTCTTCGTGGCGCCCTTTATCTTATAATCCGATGGGAGCCTGGCGGCGAATTCCATCAGTTTATGGTCAAGGAACGGCGACCTCGCCTCAAGGGAATTGGCCATACTGGCTATATCGACTTTTACCAACAGGTCATCCGGCAGGTAAGTCGAGATATCGGCCGAAAGAAGGCGGCCCAGCAGGTCCGGCTTGCCGGAAGAATTCAAGTATGGCTCCAGAATGGCCAAAGGACCCCCCTGGCCGGCCTCTTTTAAAAATTCTGCCGAATACAGCTCATCGGGCCGGACTTCTCCCAGGATCCCGGCCCACCTTAAGTACCTCTGCCCGGTCGGGAGCCCGGCACTGCCAAAAAATCTTTTTAACCTCCGGAGCGTATCTTTATAGTTAAGAGAATCCGGCAGGATACCGGCTAAGCCGGATATCATCTTCCTTATATATACGGGTAATTTCTGCAGGTTTTCCGAGATCAGCATAGCCTGATATCTTTCATAGCCTCCGAAAGATTCGTCGCCGCCGTCGCCGTTCAAGGCTACGGTCACGAACCGTTTCGTCTCCCGCGAGACATAATAAGTAGGTATGCAGGAGGAGTCCGCATACGGCTCGCCGTACCTCTCCACCAGCAAAGGAAGGACCTCAAGCGCATTCGGTTTCACGATGAACTCATGGTGTTCCGTCGCGAATTTTTCCGCGATCATCCTGGCGTATTTAAGCTCGCTGTAATCGGACTCCTCAAAACCTATGGAGAAGGTCTTGATTCTCGAGCCGGATACCTGGCT
>JAQTVK010000008.1 GCA_028706795.1 Candidatus Omnitrophota bacterium
CGCGATAGACCTCATAAAAGAATTTGCGGCCGGCGAAGACCTGAAGCTCGACCTTGACGGGTACGAACGGCTGATGGAAGAGCAGCGTAAGAAGTCTCGCGGAGCCACAAAACTCTCCGGGGATATATTCGCTGAGACATTGACAGCAGCAGTCGTGGGCGCCGGCGTAAGGTCGGAATTCATAGGATACGATAAATTAGAATCGGCCGCGGCCATAAAAGCCATTATAAAAGATAACAAGTCAACCAAGGAAGTGACCGGCCCGTCAGAGTTCGCTCTCATCCTCGATGTCACGCCTTTTTACGGTGAGACCGGCGGCCAGGTCGGCGATACAGGAGTGATCGAGAACAGCGATTTTAAGGTAGACGTTGTGGATACGAAATTGATAGAAAAGATCCCGGTGCATATCTGCAGGCTTGAAAAGGGACGTGTAAAGACAGGCGATAAGGTCGACGCGAAGGTCGACATCCACCGCAGGATGGCTATCGCAAGGCATCATACGGCCACGCATTTATTACAGGCCGCATTAAGGAAAATCCTCGGCCAGCATGTCAACCAATCGGGTTCGCTCGTCGCGCCGGACAGGTTGAGGTTCGACTTTACGCATTTCAAGGGGCTCACCGGTGAAGAGCTTGAGGCGGCCGAGAGCCTGGTCAACGATTATATCAGGCGCAATGCGCCGCTAAAGGTAAAAGAGATGGGCCTGGAGGAAGCCAAGAAGTCAGGGGCTACCGCCTTATTCGGCGAAAAATATGACATGAAAGTGCGCGTAGTGAGCGTCGAGGATATCTCGAAGGAATTATGCGGAGGCACGCACCTGAACGCCACCGGCGAGATAGGGATATTCAAGATAACCGGCGAGTCATCTGTCGCTGCAGGGATACGCAGGATAGATGCGATCGCGGGAGAAGCCGCTTATAACAAAATAAAGGAATCCGAAAGCGACCTGAAGGCCGTGGCCGAGATGTTGGAGATAAAACCGGAAGGCCTGCCGGCGCAGATAGAAAAACTCGCAAACAGGGTAAAAGAGCTCGAAAAAAGGCTCAAGAGTTACGAGGCGGCCAATCTCTCTGAGAAGGCGAAAGAACTTGTTTCGAAGAAGGAATTATTGGATAATAGTATCACTCTTGTCGCGAGGAGGATGGACGGCTGCGCCCCCGAGACTCTCGTAAGCCTTACCGATGCCATAAAAACTGTCCTGAAAGAGAAAGCAGTTTCTATATTGCTCGGCACCTACGATGAAAAGGCTTTTATAGTCGTAGGCATGTCCCAGGACCTGGCCAAGTCAGGGCTCGATTCGCGCTCGGTCATAAAATATATATCAAAGATCATCTCGGGCGGAGGAGGGGGAAGGCCGGACCTCGCCCAGGCCGGAGGCAAGGATATCTCAAGGCTCGACGAGGCGTTAACGGCAGGGATCACGGCGGTAAAGGAACTTAAAATATGAAAATAATAAAGCTTTACAGCAAGGAATTTGAGAAACTCTGCAACAGGTATAATAACCGCAAGAAACGCGTCACCGAATGCGTCAGCAGGATAATCGAGGACGTCAAGGCGAACGGCGACGACGCGGTCATTAAATACACGCGCAAGTTCGACAAGGTGAAGCTCTCTGCCAGGCAGCTCAGGGTCACTGAGAGCGAGGCGAGCGGCGCGTTCCAGGATATCGACTCCGAATTCATATCCGAGCTCAAGAATATCATCGATAACGTCACTAAATTTTACAAGAAGCAGGTGAAAGGCAAAAAATCGTGGAGAATCGTCGATGGGGACGGCGTGGTGTTGGGCGAGAAATACGAGCCGATCGAAAAGGTAGGGATATATGTCCCGGCCGGGACGGCCCCGCTCATATCGACGGTGTATATGACCGTCCTACCGGCGCAGGTGGCCGGGGTGAAATCCATCGTCCTTTGCACTCCCCCGAACCAGTACCAGACCGTTGACCCGCATATATTAGCGGTCGCGAACCTGCTCAAAGTAGACGAGATCTATAAGGTGGGCGGGGCCCAGGCAATAGCAGCGCTCGCTTTCGGCACGAAGACGATCCCGAAAGTGGATAAGATAGTAGGCCCGGGTAACGATTACGTCACCGAGGCGAAGCGGCAGGTCTTCGGTTACGTCGACATAGATATGATAGCCGGCCCGTCAGAGGTGGTCATCCTGGCGAACAGGTCGACGAACCCGCTATTCGCGATAAAGGACCTCGAGGCGCAGAGCGAGCACTTCAAAGGGCTGCCGATACTGGTCACGACATCCAAACCGCTCGCGAAGACCCTCAAGAAAGAGGTCGCGAACGGTTATATAATCCTGGCAAAGAACCTCGATGAGGCGTGCGATATAGTCAACCGCCTCGCGCCGGAGCACTTACAGATAATGGTCAAGAACCCGCAGAAGTGGCTTAAGAAGATACATAACGCAGGCGCGATATTCCTCGGCCAGTATTCGCCGACCGCCATAGGCGATTACGTTGCGGGGCCCAGCCATGTCCTGCCGACCAGCGGGACCGCAAGGTTCTTCTCCGGCCTCGGTGTGGAGGACTTTGTCAAGTCATCGCACATAATATCGTATTCTAAGAAGGCTTTGGAGAAGGCGAAGAAGTCCATCGAGAAGATATCGAAGCTCGAGGGGCTGAATAAGCACATGGAATCTATCAAAGCGAGGTTCTAGATGAAGAAAAGGACCGTAAAGCACCGAAGGAAGACGACCGAGACTGACGTGAAGATAGAGCTTAACATCGACGGGACGGGCAAATTCCGGGTCTATACCGGCATCGGTTTCCTCGACCACATGCTCTCTTTGTTCGCCAGGCACGGCTGTTTCGACCTTAAGGCCATCGCAAAAGGCGACCTTGAGGTGGATATCCATCACACGAATGAAGATGTAGGTATCGCGCTCCGCGAGGCCTTCGCGAAGGCTCTCGGCAACAAAAAAGGCATCCGCCGTTTCGGCTCGATGAATGTCGCGGTGCCGATGGAGGAGGCGCTCGCCCGTATCGCCCTGGATATAAGCGGCAGGCCGTCGCTTTATATGCGGTGCGTGGGTAGACCTGTCCCGCCGACTTATATCGACAGGCAGGGCTATTCCCTGAACAGCGCGAAACAATTCCTTGAGGCATTCGTCAGGAACTCAGGCATAAACCTGCATATCGAATACCGCGGCGAGGACCTGCACCATGTGCTCGAGGCGATATTCAAGGCATTGGGCCGGGCCATGTGCGACGCGACAAGGGTGGATTCGCGCATCAAAGGGGTCCCGTCAACAAAAGGGAAGTTATGATCGTAGTTGTCGATTACGGGATGGGCAACCTCCGCAGCGTCTCAAAGGCATTGGAGAAGGCCGGGGCCCGGGTAAAAGTTTCAAGCATACCCCGGGATATCTCGCGCGCCGATAAGCTGGTCGTCCCCGGTGTCGGAGCGTTCAAAGACGCTATGGCGGAGCTTAAGTCGCGCCGCCTCATAGAACCGATAAAAGAATTTACCGGGAAGGGTAAGCCTTTCCTGGGCCTGTGCCTGGGGCTCCAGCTTATATTTTCCAAGAGCGAGGAGGGCGGGATATCAAAAGGCCTGGGCCTTTTAAAAGGCAAGGTCGTAAAGTTCAGGTCGAAGAGGCTGAAGATCCCGCATATGGGCTGGAACCAGTTGGATATAAAAGGGAACTGCCCGCTGCTTAAAGGCATTCCCGAAGGCTCATATTTTTACTTCGTCCACTCTTATTATGCGGCGCCGGCAGATAAAAGATGCGTGGCGGCCTGGACAGGCTACGGCGTAAAATTCCCGTCGGTGGTCTGTTCGGGTAATATTTACGCGACCCAGTTCCATCCGGAGAAGAGCCAGGAGCTGGGCCTTAAGATCCTGAGGAATTTCGTAAAGCTATGATAGTCATACCTGCGGTAGACATTAGGGGCGGAAAGGTCGTAAGGCTTTTCAGGGGAGATTTCTCCAAGGAGACGGTCTATTCGGCCGACCCGGTCAAGATGGCGCTCAGGTGGCAGAGTGAAGGCGCCAAGCGGCTGCATCTAGTAGATCTTGACGGCGCGCTCGAGGGAAAATTAAAGAACCTCGATTGGATACGCAAGATCACCGCTTCAGTCGACATCCCGGTGGAAGTCGGCGGGGGGATAAGGACCGAGGCCGACCTCCAGACGATAATCAGGGCAGGCGCCTCATACGCCATACTCGGGACAAAAGCCTGCGAGGACGAGGCATTCCTTAAAAAAGCGGTGGACAAATACAAAGATAAAATAATCGTGAGCCTTGACGTAAAAGACGGGTACCTTCAGACTAAAGGCTGGGTCAACCCGACTGAGATAAAAGCGGTGGATTTCTCGAAAAGGATAAAGACGCTCGGCGCGCAGACGGTCGAATATACGGATATCTCGCGCGACGGTACGCTCCAGGGCCCGGGCTTCAAGGATATCCTGGGTTTCATAGCCGACGTGAAGATGGATATGATCGTATCGGGCGGCATCTCGAGCCTCGCCGACCTCAAAATATTGAAGGAATATAACAAGAAAGAGATAATCGGCGTCATAGTCGGCCGCGCGATCTATGACGGAAAGATCCTGATAAAGGAAGCGAATAAAGTATGCTCGCAAAAAGGATAATACCCTGCCTCGACGTAAAGGACGGGCGCGTCGTGAAAGGCGTGAAATTCCTGGACCTGCGCGATGCAGGAGACCCGGTCACGAATGCTTCGTTCTATGAAAAAGCCGGCGCTGACGAGCTCGTCTTCCTCGACATAACCGCCAGTTACGAGGACAGGGACATCATGCTCGAGGTCGTAAGGCGGACGGCTGAAAAGGTATTCATGCCGCTGACAGTCGGCGGCGGGATCAGGAATATCGGCGACATACGCAATTTATTAAAAGCGGGCGCGGACAAAGTCTCAATAAATACTTCCGCGGTGAATGACCCGGAGTTCATCTCCGAATCATCCGGCAGGTTCGGGGACCAGTGTATAGTCGTCGCGATAGACGCAAAGCGCAAGGGAAATAGCTGGGAGGTTTACACCCACGGCGGAAGGACGCCCACCGGAAAGGACGCTCTCAAGTGGGCAAAAGAAGCCGAAAGGCGCGGCGCAGGAGAGGTGCTGTTGACCTCAATGGACCGCGACGGGACGAAGATAGGCTATGACCTGGAACTTACCCGCGCCGTATCAGAGGCAGTAGGGATACCCGTGATAGCCTCAGGCGGCGCCGGGACGCTCGAAGACCTGTACGAAGGATTGATAAAAGGGAAGGCGGACGCGGTCCTGGCCGCGTCGATATTCCATTTTAAGGAATTTTCGATAAAAGAAGCCAAGCAATATTTAAAGAAAAAGGGAGTCGCTGTCAGGCTATGAATAAATTCATCTCAGGGCTGAAGTTCGATAAGAACGGGCTTATACCTGCCGTCATACAGGATTACAAGAATAACGAGGTCCTTATGGTGGCTTATATGAACAACCTCGCCGTGAAGAAGACGTTAGAGACGAAGAGGACGCATTTCTATTCGCGGTCGAGGAAGAAATTATGGCTGAAGGGAGAATCATCCGGCCATGTCCAGAAAGTAAAGGAAATAAGGTTCGATTGCGACGCAGACTGCATCCTCGTCAAGGTCGAGCAGGTAGGCGGGGCCTGCCACACGGGTTACCGCTCATGTTTTTATCGCAAGTTAAAAGATAGGAAAGGAAATACCTCCGTATCCGGAAAGAAGATATTCGACCCGGATAAGGTCTACAAAAAATAATGGGCTACACACCTTCAAAAGAGGAATTCATAAGGCTTGCTAAAAAAGGCAACCTGATACCCGTCTTTAAGGATATCACCGCGGACCTCGGGACGCCTGTCTCGGCTTTCATGAAGATCGACAAGAGCAATTATTCGTTCCTGCTCGAATCTGTCGAGGGAGGCGAAAAGATAGCGAGGTTTTCGTTCCTGGGTTCGGGCCCGTCCCTGGTCTTCAAGAGCAAAGGGCGGAATATCGAGATAATCGAGGAAGGGAAGGCCAGGCGGTTTATTACCGCCGGAGACCCGCTCGATGAAATGAAGAAGGTCCTCGGCAGGTATAAATTCGTCCATACCGCCGGATTGCCGCGTTTCTGCGGCGGGCTTGTCGGTTTCATGGGTTACGATATGGTCAGGTTCTTCGAGGAACTACCGTCGAAGAATCCCGACGACCTAAAAGTGCCTGACTCGGTCTTCCTGCTTACCGACACGATACTGATATTCGACCATGTGAAGCATAAGATTAAGGTCGTATCTAACGCGCACGTCAAAGGTGATCCCTCAAAGGCCTATGATAAGGCCGTAAAAAAGATCGTCAACCTGGTAAAGCTCCTTGATGCACCGCTCACAGTAAAGACAAGAAGGGCTTCGAAACCCAAAGATTTCCAACTCGAGGTAAGATCGAATTTCACAAAACCGGGATTCGTCTCCATTGTCAAAAAGGCAAAAGACTATATCAGGATAGGCGACATAATCCAGGTAGTCCCTTCACAGAGGTTCAGCGCGAAGATAACCTCCCCGGGGATCGACCTCTACCGCGCGTTGAGGATGATAAATCCCTCGCCTTACATGTATTATCTCAAGTTAAAGGACCTCTCGCTGGTCGGTGCCTCGCCGGAGCTTATGGTAAGGAGCGAGGACGGCATAGTCAAGCTCAGGCCTATAGCCGGCACAAGGCCGCGGGGCAGGGACGAAGAGGAAGAGAAACGGCTTGAGAAGAACCTCCTCTCGAGCATAAAAGAAAGGGCAGAGCACATAATGCTCGTAGACCTCGGCCGGAACGATATCGGCCGCGTCTGCAGGTACGGCACGGTGAAGGTCTCGGAGCTTATGGTCATCGAGAAGTATTCCCATGTGATGCACATAGTGAGCGAATGCACAGGAAAGCTCAAGCCTAATAAGGATATGTTCGACGTGATAAGGGCGACATTCCCTGCCGGGACGGTCTCAGGCGCGCCGAAGGTCAGGGCGATGGAGATAATAGAGGAGCTTGAGAATACGCGGCGCGGGCCGTATGCCGGTCTTGTCGGGTATTTCAGCTTTTCGGGAAATACCGACACCTGCATAAATATCAGGACGATAGTCATAAAGGGCAACAACGCCTATGTCCAGGCCGGGGGCGGGGTAGTCGCGGACTCTGACCCGGGAAAAGAATACCAGGAGACGGTAAATAAAGCCAGGGCGACCATGAAGGCGATAGAGGCCGCCGAAAAAGGGATCTCATAAGATGATCTTAGTCATCGATAATTACGATTCGTTCACGTATAACCTCGTCCAGTACCTGGGCGAGATGGGCCAGGACCTAAAGGTCGTAAGGAACGATAAGATGACCCTGAAGGATATAAAGGCGCTCCGCCCCGAAAAGATAGTCATCTCACCCGGCCCTGGATTCCCAAGGGATGCGGGCATCTCTAACGACGTGATACGCGAGTTCGCCGGAAAGGTCCCTATCCTCGGCGTCTGCCTCGGGCATCAATGCATAGGCGAGGTATTCGGCGGAAAAGTAGTAAAGGGTAAAAGGCCGATGCACGGCAAGACCTCGAAGATATACCATAACAACAAAGATATATTCAAGGGGCTAAAGAACCCCTTTGACGCGATAAGGTACCATTCTCTTGTCGTCGAACGGAAGTCTTTCCCGAAGCCACTAGAGATATCCGCCGAAACGAAAGAGAAAGAAATAATGGGGTTGAGGCACAAAAAATTTCCGGTATGGGGCGTGCAGTTCCACCCGGAGTCCATACTGACGTTTGACGGCAAAAAAATATTGAAGAACTTTCTGGAGCTAAAGAGATAATGATAAGGGAAGCGATAGCCAAATTAGTGAAATGCGAAGACCTTTCCAAGAACGAGATAGAGCTCGCGATGGAGGAGATAATGACAGGCCAGGCCCTGCCTTCTCAGATCGCCGCCTTCCTGACCGCTATGCGGATAAAGGGAGAGACGATCGACGAGATAACCGGTGCGGCCGAGATCATGCGCAGGCACGCCACGAAAATAAAGACGAGGCACCCTGTGGTCCTCGATACGTGCGGGACCGGCGGCGACGAATGCCAGACATTTAACGTCTCGACGATAACGGCTTTCGTCGTGGCAGGAGCCGGGGTGATCGTCGCCAAGCACGGCAACAGGAGCGTCTCCTCCAAATGCGGGAGCGCAGACCTGCTTAAGGCGTTGGGCGTAAATATCGACGCGGAAGAGCATACGGTCTCAAAGTGCATAGATGAGGCCGGCATCGGGTTCCTTTTCGCGCCGGCGCTGCACAAGGCGATGCAATACGCGATAGGCCCGCGCAAGGAGATAGGCATAAGGACGATATTTAACATCCTGGGCCCGATGACCAACCCAGCCGGCGCCACAAACCAGTTATTGGGCGTATACGACCGGGAATTGACAGAGCCGATCGCGAAGGCGCTCGGGAGATTGGGCTCAAAACACGCGCTTGTCGTAAACGGAAAAGACGGGTTGGACGAAGTCACCACGACCGACAAGACGCAGATATCCGAACTCAAAGGCGGAAGGGTAAAGACCTACGAGGTCTCTCCGCGGGATTTCGGGATAAGGAAGGCCAGGCCCGGGGACCTGAAAGGCGGGGAGCCCGCCGAGAACGCGAAGATAGCGATGGATATCCTGAGCGGCGAGAAAGGCCCTAAGTATGATATCGTAGTGCTAAACGCCGGTTGCGCCATATACGCGGCGGATAAAGCCTTGAGCATTAAAGAGGGCATAAAGTCAGCTGAAGAGTCGATAGAATCCGGGATGGCACTCGGGAAACTCCAGGCATTAAAGGAGGCGGCAAGCTCATGATAGGTCTCGAAGATATAATCGAACACAAGAAACACAAAATGGAAAAAGCCCAGGAAACATTGTCTCTCGATGAGATCGAGAGAACGGCGGCCCCGGTCAAGAACCGCGGCTTCAAGGCGGCTATCTCCAGGGGCGGCAGGATAAACCTGATCGCCGAATTAAAAAAGGCGTCGCCCTCGCACGGTGTAATAAGGCATGATTACGACCCGGCGGCGATCGCGAGGATATACAAGAAGAGCGGGGCGGCCGCATTATCCGTCCTGACCGAGGTCAAATATTTCCAAGGGAACATGGACCATCTCAAAGCGGTAAGACAGGCCGTTGACCTGCCTATCCTGCGTAAAGATTTTATCATATCCGAATACCAGGTATATGAGACAGCGATAGCCGGCGCAGACGCGGTGCTCCTTATAGCCGCTGCGCTCGACAGGGGCATGCTCAAGGCGCTCTTCCATGAGTCCAAATCCCTCGGAATGGATGTGATCATAGAGGTCCACGACCAGCGTGACCTCGACAAGGCGCTCGGCGTAAATGCGGATATAATCGGGATCAACAACCGGGACCTCAGGACCCTGGAGACCGACCTTAATATAACGCGCGAATTGATCGCGAAGGTTGCGCCCGGAAAGATAATCATCTCGGAGAGCGGCCTCAGGGAACCGGAAGACGTGCAGTCCCTCGCTTTAATAGGAGTAAAAGCCGTACTTATCGGAGCTGTCTTCATGGAGGCAGACGACATCGGCGCAGAGGTAAAAAGGGTGATGGCTTGGTAAAAGTGAAGATCTGCGGGATAACCAATTATAAAGACGCCGCGGCGGCCTGCCGTTACGGGGCCGACGCCCTGGGTTTCGTCTTCGCTAAAAGCCGCCGGGGGATCACGCCGAAGAAAGCGAAGGGTATAATAATGAAATTGCCCCCATGCGTAGCCGCGGTAGGGGTTTTTGTCGACGAAAAAAAAGGAAAAGTGCTTAAGATAGCCCGCGATTGCCGGCTCGATCTCCTCCAGCTGCACGGGGACGAATCTCCGGACTATTGCAAAGGCCTCAATAAATATTATAAAATAATAAAAGCGGTCCGCGTCAGCGGCAGGGACAGCCTGAAAGGGTTGGGCAGGTACCCGGCGGACGCTTTCCTGCTCGATTCGTGCGTGAAGGGAAAGAGCGGCGGCACGGGCGTCAAATTCGATTGGTCCCTGGCCGTAAAAGCGAAAAGATCCGGAAAACCCGTGATCCTCGCGGGCGGGCTCGACGCCGGCAACGTTAAGTCGGCAATAAATAAGGTAAGGCCTTACGCTGTGGATGCCTCGAGCAGGCTTGAGGCCGGCCCGGGCAGGAAGGACCACGGCTTAATGAAGAGTTTCATCGAAAAAGCGAAGGATATTAACTAGCGAAAGGGTCCGAAATGGCTTCCAATAAGAGATTGCATCGCCGCCTGGCGCTGGATGTCGAGGTCAAGTGGCACCGCAAGAAAGATAAGTCCGCGAGCAGCAAGGCTTATCTTTTCAGGTCGAAAAATTTCGCCCAACACGGCCTCTTCCTCAAGACCGACAAAAAATTCAAGCTGGGGATGGATATGGACCTGGAGTTCACACTGCCGACGGTCTCCCACCCGATAGACGTGACCGGGCGGGTGGCCTGGATAGCCGATAAGGACAAGAATCCCACATATTATCCCGGCATCGGCGTAAGGTTCACAAAGATCGACACGGAAGAAAAGAAGGAACTGGTGAAGTTCCTGAACAGGAAGTTCAGGAACTACAAGGATGCCCAGGAACTCAAGAAGATGTACCTGACCCTGATAGACATGGGCGCGCGCCTGGTCGAACTGGGGGAGAGGCATCCCGGGGCCATCTACTTCAAGAAGGCGGTCGATAACGCGATCAAGGAGATCTCCGAGGTCGCGCACCTGATAGATAAGGAAGTATCCGAGATAAAGAATCTCTAGGGGGGTAACTTAAAGATGAACGTATTTAAAACGGTATTTTTCCTGACGTTATTGACGCTCCTGCTTATTTTTGTAGGAAGCCTCATAGGAGGCAGGAACGGGATGATAATAGCCTTCGGCCTCGCTCTCCTGATGAATTTCTTCTCATACTGGTTTTCCGACAAGATAGTACTGATGATGTATAGGGCAAAGGAAGCACCTCTCCGGGATTACCCGAAGATCCACAGGATAGTCCAGAACCTTGCGACCAAAGCCGATATCCCCAAACCGAAGATCTATATAGTGCCCGTCGAGACGCCTAACGCCTTCGCTACGGGACGCAGTCCGGCGCACGCTTCGGTGGCCGTGACCGAAGGAATAATGCGCATATTAAGCGAGGACGAGCTAGAAGGCGTCATCTCCCACGAACTCTCCCATGTCCATAACAGGGATACCCTGATCATGACGGTAGTCGCTACCGTCGCCGGCGCGATATACACACTTTCCTATATGGCGAGATGGGCCGCGATGTTCGGAGGGATTGGCGGAAGGGATAACGACAGGGAAGGCGGCAACCCCCTTGCCATCCTGGCAATAGCTATCCTGGCGCCCATTGTCGCGACAATTATACAATTGGCCATCTCGCGTTCAAGGGAATATATGGCCGACGAGTCCGGCGCCAAGTTGTGCGGGAGGCCGCTTTCGCTCGCGAACGCGTTGAGGAAACTATATAATTCCTCGCGCCAGGTCCCGATGCAGGCAAACCCGACTACCGCGCACTTGTTCATAGTCAATCCGCTTACCGGCGGCGGCCTCACTAACCTCTTCAGCACGCATCCTCCCATCGAGCGCAGGATCGCGCGCCTGGAGGAATTGGCGATAAGCCCGAGATAAATGATCTTACCTAACAGTCCGTTGCTCACAGGCACCGATGATCCGGCCGCTAATATCGACGCGGAAGGATTTTTCGGAAAGGACGGGCTGCTTGCGGGCACCTTTAAGAATTACGAATTCCGCCCGCAACAGGGGCAGATGGCGAAGGCCGTAGAATACGCCGTCAGGAAAAAGAGGCACCTTATAACCGAGGCCGGCACCGGCGTCGGGAAATCCTTCGCTTATCTCGTGCCGCTGATAGATTCGGCGGTTTCATCCGGTAAAAAAGCGGTCATCTCCACGAATACCATCAGCCTCCAGGAACAGCTCGTCAAGAAAGATATCCCGTTCATCAGGTCCGTATTGCCGTTCGAGTTCACCTATTGCCTGGTAAAAGGCCGGTCGAATTATCTCTGCCTCAGGAGGCTCAACCGCGTCTTTTCCTCGAAGACAGACCTATTCGAATCAAAGGATGATGTCGATGACCTGCGGAATATCCTCGCCTGGTCAAAGGCCACGATAGACGGCTCGCGTTCGGATTTCGAGGATGAGCCGAACCCGAAGGTCTGGGAGAGGGTCTGCTGCGAGCCTGACACCTGCCTCGGGAAGAAATGCCCGTACAAAAACGACTGTTTCCTCATGAAGGCACGCAACAATATGCAGGAGGCCGACCTTTTGGTCGTGAACCACCACCTGTTCTTTTCCGATCTCGCCCTGCGCCAATCCGAATACTCGCTTTTGCCGAATTATTCATGCGTCGTTTTTGACGAAGCGCATACGATAGAAGACGTTGCGACCGAGCATCTCGGTTACGAGATATCGAACTTCAAGGTAAAATACCTCCTCGATTCCCTCTATAATCCTTCGAAGAAGAAAGGGTTCCTTGCTTCGGTCAGGGACGACGGCCTGAAAGACATCGTATCGGACCTGAGAAAATCATCGGACAGGTTCTTCGACGGTGTCGCAGACTGGCTCGAGAGGGATACCATACGCAGGGTCAGGCAACCGGATTTCACCGATGATTGCCTCTCGGGCCCGCTAAAGAGGCTCTCCGGGATGCTCGAGGACAGGTTCGAGCGTGCCCGCTCGAAAGAGGAAGAGGTGGATTTCAAATATTATATGAACAGGATCGAGGGCCTTACCCAGACACTCTCGATATTCCTCTCCCAGGAGATGGAAGATTATGTCTATTGGGCGGAGATATCAGGAAGGAGGTCGCGCAGGATATCGCTCGATTGCGCTCCCATAAACATAGCCCCGGCGCTAAACGGCATGCTTTTTTCGAGGATAGATACGGTCATATTGACCAGCGCCACGTTATCGACCGAGAAGAACTTCGAATATATAAAAAGCCGCCTCGGGCTGAAGAGGTGCGACGAGAAATTGCTCGGCTCGCCCTTCGATTACGCTAATAACGTGAAGATCCACATCCCGAAAAAGATGCCGGACCCTAACGACTACGATAAATACAAAACGGAAGTGATCAATAAACTGAAGAATTACCTCGAGCGGACCGAGGGAAAGGCGTTCGTCCTGTTCACGAGCTATAGGTTCATGGATGACGTATACGAGGAGACCGCGCCGTTCCTCCACGACCTCGGTATCCCTGTATTGAAGCAGGGGTCCGGGCTGCCGCGCACCAAAATGCTCGAGGTTTTCAAGCGCGACGTCGGCTCGGTGATATTCGGCGTAGATTCGTTCTGGACAGGCGTCGACGTGCCGGGCGAGGCGCTAAGCAACGTTATTATCACGAGGCTGCCTTTCGCCGTGCCCGACCACCCGATCGCAGAAGCGCGGATGGAAAAGATAAAAGAGGAAGGCGGGGACCCGTTCCAGGATTACAGCCTTCCGCAGGCGATATTGAAATTAAAACAGGGTTTCGGGAGGCTGGTGCGCACAAAATACGATACCGGCATCGTTGTCATACTGGACAGCAGGATACTGCACAAACCTTACGGCAGGAAGTTCTTGTCGGCCCTGCCGGAATGCGAGATAATAATAGAATGATGAAAAAGAGAAGCGGGCTTTTAATAGGGCTTGTTTGCGCGGCGGTCATAGGGCTTGGCTACCTGCTTGGCCTTCTTGATCTCGCCGAATACCAGGGCCTTGATCTTCTTTTCAAGATGCGCGGCCCGCAGCCGGCAAGTCCCGATATAGCCATAATAGAGATAGACGACGCGTCCATTAAGGCCTTCGGAAGGTGGCCGTGGGACAGGGAATATCACGCCGAACTGCTGGATATCATCGACGATTACGGGCCAAAGACCATAGTATTCGATATCATCTTCAGCGAACCGGAGGAGGATAAGCCTGAGGATGACATCATGTTGTCTAAACAAACCAAGATAACCGGCAACGTTTTCTATTCGGCGTTTTTCGACCTTAGCCAGGATGACTTAAGGAAGAACATCATCAAACCCAGGGATATCACCCTGCCTTTGCCGGAACTACAGAGGAATGCCAAGGGCGTCGGTTTCGTAAACATCCTCGTCGAGCCGGACGGGAAGGTACGGAAGATACCTGTCGAGCTCACCCATGAAGGGAATGAATACTTATCCTTAGACGTACTCGCGGCCGCGCATTTTTTAGGCATACCGCCCGGGAAACTCGACGTCAGGACTGACGCGAACAGGATGATGTGGATAAATTACCCCGGGGAATACGCCGGATTCAAGAGGGTATCTTACGCTGCCGTAGCATTGGCAGGAGTCCAGGCGCAGGACGGCGAGAAGCCGGTCGTAGACCTGAAAGCCCTAAAAGACAAGATCGTCATCATAGGTTTGACCGCGACCGGAAGCGAGGACTTCTGGGCTACCCCAATGTCCACCTTGTACCCGGGCGTGGGCATAAGGGCGAGCGCGATAAACACTATTCTACGGAAGGATTTCATCAAGAGGGTGGCCAGGCCCGAAGTATTGTTTATTATCCTTATTATCGGGGCCGCTGTCGGCCTTACGCTGCCGAAGAGGACGCCGTTC